>NZ_JBHJUW010000069.1:0-42972 GCF_042268205.1 Streptomyces sp. NPDC056160 | reverse complement strand
ACGTCGAGGCCTCCATGTCCTCCCCCTCGTCGCTGCTGCACTGGACCCGCCGCATGATCGAGATCCGCAAGCAGAACCCCGCCTTCGGCCTCGGCACCTACACCGAACTCCAGTCGTCCAACCCCGCCGTCCTCGCCTTCCTGCGCGAGTACAAGGACGACCTGGTGCTCTGCGTGCACAACTTCTCCCGCTTCGCCCAGCCCACCGAACTCGACCTGCGCGCCTTCGACGGACGGCACCCGGTCGAGCTGATCGGCGGCGTCCGGTTCCCCGCCATCGGGGAGCTCCCCTACCTGCTGACGCTCGCGGGCCACGGCTTCTACTGGTTCCGGCTCACCAGAGCCGCATCCCGGATCGGCCGACGAGTCTGACCGTGCGGCCGAGACGAAAGGAGGCGTGACCATGACGAAGACCGCATCCCTCCAGCCGAGCAGCCCGGGCGTCGCCGACCCCATGGCCTCGCTCGGGTCGCTGCTGCGCGCCTGGCTGCCGCGGCAGCGCTGGTTCGCCGGCAAGGACCGGCCCGTCACCGACCTCAGGCTGCTGTCGATGACGGAGCTTTTCCCGGGCTGTCTGCACCTGCTGGTCCACGCCGAACACGCGGGGCTCGCCACCGGCCACGGCGGCGTCCCCGCCCCGGCCGGCATCTTCGCGCCGCCGCCGGCCGACTGCTACCAGCTGCTGCTCGGCGTACACCAGGAGCTGTCCCCGCGGCTGCACCGCGCCTTCATCGGCCGGCCGGCGGAGGGACCGCTGGCGGGGTACGCGGTCTACGACGCCCTGTGCGACCCGCGGTCGGCGCAACTGCTGCTGGAACGGCTGCGCCACCCCGGCGGCGCGGGACCGCTGCGCTTCGAGGCTGACCCGTCCGCGCTGATCCCGGGCGGTCTGGTGCCCCGGCTGCTGGACGCCGAGCAGTCCAACACCTCCATCGTGTACGGCGACGAGCTCATCCTGAAGGTCTTCCGCCGTATCCAGCCCGGCGTCAACCCGGACCTGGAGGTGCCCTGGGCGCTGGCCCGCCAGGGGTGCAGCCGGGTCCCCGCCCCGGTGGCCTGGCTGCGCACCACCCGGCCGGAGGAGGCCACCCTCGGTGTGCTCCAGCCGTTCCTGCCGGACGCCGCGGACGGCTGGACCCTGGCCCTGCGGGCCCTGGCCACCGGCGACGACTTCACCACCCAGGCGCACCAGTTGGGGCAGGCGACGGCCGAGGTGCACCTGGCGCTGGCCGACGCCTTCCCGACCGCCGGGCACCGGGAGGTCGCCCGCACGGCGGTGGCGATGACCGAGCGGCTGGAGGCGGCCGCACAGGCGGTGCCCGGGCTCAGGCCGTACGCCACCCGGCTGCGCACCGCGTTCGCCGCGCTGGCCAGCTGCGACGCCGGACCGCCCGCCCAGCGCGTCCACGGCGACCTGCACCTGGGCCAGGTGCTGCGGGCCGGACGCGAGTGGTTCGTCATCGACTTCGAGGGCGAGCCGTCCCGTCCGCTCGCCGAGCGCCGCACCCCCGAGTCCCCGGTGCGGGACGTGGCGGGCATGCTGCGCTCCTTCGACTACGCCGCCCGCCAGCGCCGCCCCTGGCGCCCGGAGTGGGCGCGCCGCTGCCGGGAGGCGTTCTGCGCCGGCTACGCGTCCCGGGCCGGCTGGGACCCCCGTAAGAAACACGCCCTGCTGCGGGCCTACGAGACGGACCGTGCCGTGTACGAAGTGCTGTACGAGGCCCGGCACCGCCCCGACTGGCTCGCCGTACCGATGGCGGCGATCGAACGTCTCGCCGTGAGAGGAGGCTGAACCCGTGGCACTGCGCGACACGTCACTTCCCGAGCCGTCCGGCTCCGTCCCGCCCGTGGCGGAACGGGCCCTGACGGCTCCGCCCCTGGACCCCGCCGACCGGGGCCGCCTGCTGTCCGGCGCCCACCACGACCCGCACGCGCTGCTCGGCGCGCACCCGGTGCCGGGCGGGGTCGCCTTCCGGGCGCTGCGCCCGTTCGCCCGCGCGGTGAGCGTGGTGACCGGCGGCGGGCGCACCCCGCTCGTCTCCGAGGGCGACGGCCTGTTCTCGGCCCTGCTCCCCCTCGACGCGATCCCCGAGTACACCCTCGTGGTCGGCTACGAGCAGGAGGAGTACGAGGTCCACGACCCCTACCGCTTCCTGCCCGCGCTCGGCGAACTGGACCTGCACCTGATCAGGGAGGGCCGGCACGAGCAGTTGTGGAAGGCGCTGGGGGCCGAGCCGATGACCCACCAGGGGGTCGACGGCACCCGGTTCACGGTGTGGGCGCCCAACGCCCGCGGCGTGCGGATCGCCGGTGACTTCACGTACTGGGACGGCACCGCGTTCCCGATGCGCTCGCTGGGTGCGGCGGGTGTGTGGGAGCTGTTCCTGCCGGGCGTCGGCGAGGGCGCGCGGTACAAGTTCGAGATCACCTCGCAGTACGGCGGCCGGTTCCTGAAGGCCGACCCGATGGCCCGCCGCACCGAGGTGCCGCCGGACACGGCCTCCATCGTGACGGCCGCGCACCACGAGTGGGGCGACGCCGAGTGGATGGCACACCGCGGGGACACACCCGTGCACGAGGCGCCGCTGTCGGTGTACGAGGTGCACCTGCCGTCGTGGCGCAAAGGGCGGACGTACCGCGAGCTGGCCGAGGAACTGCCCGCGTACGTCAAGGACCTGGGTTTCACGCACGTGGAGCTGATGCCGGTCGCCGAGCACCCCTTCGGCGGCTCCTGGGGCTACCAGGTGACCTCGTACTACGCCCCGACCTCGCGGCTGGGCTCCCCGGACGACTTCCGGTACTTCGTGGACGCCTGCCACCGGGCCGGGATCGGCGTGATCATGGACTGGGTGCCGGCGCACTTCCCGAAGGACGACTGGGCGCTGGCCCGCTTCGACGGCGACCCGCTGTACGAGCCCGGGAACGCGCAGCGCGCCGAGCACCCCGACTGGGGGACGTACGAGTTCGACTTCGCCCGTACCGAGGTGCGCAACTTCCTGGTCGCGAACGCCGTCTACTGGTGCGAGGAGTTCCACATCGACGGGCTGCGCGTGGACGCCGTGGCCTCCATGCTCTACCTGGACTACTCGCGCGACTCCGGGCAGTGGACGCCCAACCAGTACGGCGGCCGGGAGGACCTGGACGCCATGGCGTTCCTCCAGGAGATGAACGCCACCGTCTACCGGCGGGCGCCGGGCGTGGTGACGATCGCCGAGGAGTCCACCGCATGGGGCGGCGTGACCGCGCCGACCGACCGCGGGGGGCTGGGGTTCGGCCTGAAGTGGAACATGGGCTGGATGCACGACTCGCTGCAGTACATGAGCAAGGAGCCGGTGCACCGCAAGTACCACCACCACGAGATGACGTTCTCGATGGTGTACGCCTACAGCGAGAACTACGTGCTGCCGATCTCCCACGACGAGGTGGTGCACGGCAAGCAGGCCCTGGTGTCGAAGATGCCCGGCGACTGGTGGCAGCGACGGGCGAACCACCGGGCGTACCTGGGCTTCATGTGGGCCCATCCCGGCAAGCAACTGCTGTTCATGGGGCAGGAGTTCGCGCAGGGCGGTGAGTTCTCCGAGGAGCACGGGCCCGAGTGGTGGCTGCTGGAGGAGGGCAACTGCGCGGCGGGCGACCACCGCGGGGTGCGGGACCTGGTGCGGGACCTCAACACGCTGTACCGGGACACTCCGGCCCTGTGGCAGCGCGACACGCGGCCCGAGGGTTTTCGCTGGGTCGCGGTGGACGCCGCCGACGACAACGTCTTCGCGTTCCTGCGCCACGACGCGGCGGGCGCCCCGCTGCTGGCGGTGTCGAACTTCTCCCCCGTGGTCCGCGAGGGGTACCGCCTGGACGTGCCCGCCGACGCCACCGCCTGGTGCGAGATCCTGAACACGGACGCCGCACGCTACGGAGGCGGCGACGTCACCAATGAGGACCCGGTCAAGCCGGAGGACGGGCACATCCGTCTCACTCTGCCGCCCCTGGCCACCTGCTGGCTGACCCCGTACCCCGCCTGAGGGCGTACGGTTACCGGCCGGCCGCCGGATTCCGCGCACCGCACCGGGTGTCCGGCGGCCGCCCCGGGGCAGTCGGGTCATGCGACCCGGCGCCCGGCCGGTGTCACGGGAGGGAAGGGCGGCAAGAGGTGCGGACCGTCGGAGTGGAGGAGGAACTCCTCCTGGTCGACCCGGACAGCGGCGAGCCGAAGGCACTGTCGGCCGCGGTGCTCGCCCGCGCGGAGGCGGCCGACGCGGGCCAGGACGTGTTCGAGAAAGAGCTGTTCGGCCAGATGCTGGAGTTCGCCACGCATCCGCAGACGGACATGGCCGAACTCGGCGCGGAGATCGCGCGCTGCCGCAAGGAGGCGGCCCGGCACGCCGGGGAGATCGGCTGCGCGGTGGCCGCGCTGGCCACCTCGCCGCTGCCGGTGAGCCCGACCATCAGCATGAACCGCCGCTACCGGTGGCTGGCCGAGCAGTACGGCATCGCGACCCGGGAGCAGCTGGTCTGCGGCATGCACGTGCACGTGGCCGTCGACTCGGACGAGGAGGGCGTGGCGGTCGTGGACCGCATCCGGCCGTGGCTGCCCGTGCTGCTCGCGATCAGCGGCAACTCGCCCTTCTGGCAGGGCAAGGACACCCGCTACGACAGCTACCGCAGCCGGGTCTGGGACCGCTGGCCCTCGGCCGGGCCGACCGAGCTGTTCGGCTCTGCGGAGCGCTACCACCGGCTGGTCGCGGACATGGTCGCCACCGGGGTGATCCTCGACGAGAAGATGGCGTACTTCGACGCACGGCTCTCGGAGCGGTACCCGACGGTGGAGATCCGGGTCTCGGACGTGTGCCTGCGCGCCGGCACGGCCCGTCTCGTGGCCACACTGGCCCGCGCCCTGGTGGAGACCGCCGCCCGGGAGTGGCGGGCGGGCGGGGAGGCCGCGGACCACAGTGTGAGCCTGCTGCGGCTGGCCGCCTGGCAGGCGGCCCGGACGGGACCGGGCGGGGAACTGCTGCACCCGCGGACCATGCGGCGGCTGCCCGCGGAGTCGGTGCTGCGGGACCTGCTCGACCAGGTCTCCGGCGCCCTGGCCGACGCCGGTGACCTCGAGTGGGCGCGCGAGGGCCTGGACACGCTGCTCGCCCGGGGCAACGGCGCCCGCGCGCAGCGTGAGCTGATGGAACGGACCGGCAGCCTGCGGGACGTCGTCACCGAGTGCGTGCGCCTCACCCAGGAGTGAGCTCAGAAGATCAGGGCCAGGGCGTACGCCAGGAAGCCGGCGGCGACCAGCAGGACCAGGAGCAGGATGAGGACGAGGGGGGCCTTCGCCCACCCCCTGGAGGTGGCCTCGGGCTCGCGGGGGCCGGCCTGGGGCATGCTGCTCTCGGCGGGCGGGGTCTCGCCGGGCGGCACTCCGCCGCCGGGTTCGAGGCCGGACGTCCGTTCCGGATCGGGATCTGGATTGACGTGACTCATGTCCTCCGAGTCCCCACTCCTGCCTTCCGACTCCTGTGTGGGCCGCCCCGGATTCCGTGGCCGCCGGCCCCGGTCCCGCGAACGGGCCGCTTCCCGCTCTCGGCCTTCGGTGCGGCCCGGCCCGGCCGCACCGAAGGCGCGTCATTGCTGAGACCGGCGCCACGGGACGGCGACGCGTAGCCTCCCCGCCCTCGGGAACTAGACAGGGGACGAACGAAAGGGCCGCAGACGACGCCCTGCGCACGCCGGGCAGGGAAGGCGAGATGGCAACCGAGCCGCATGGGGAAGACACACTGGCCACCGAGGGCATACCGAGCCGCACCGCTCGCTTCGCGGGCGAGCTGCACCATGTGACGGGTGCGCGGCTGGCCGCGGAGGAGTTCCTGGACGACCTCGCGCGGTGCGCGCTGCCCGCGGCCCCCGAGCACTGGGACGACATCCTGCTGGTGGTCACCGAGCTGGCGGCGAATGCCGTGCAGTACGCGCCGGGGCCGTTCGTGCTGCGCCTGCGCCGGACCTTCGACGGGGTGCACGTGACGCTGAGCGACACCAGCACCACGGCACCGGCGCCGCGCCCCTTCCATCCCAGCCGGGGCGGCGGCGGCATCGGCTGGCACCTGATCCACACGCTCAGCGACCAGGTCAGCGTCGTCGTCACCGACCACGGCAAGGACGTGCACGTCTTCCTGCCCTGGTGAGCCCGGGGCCGGGCCGCGTCAGGCGGGCCCGTCAGGCGGGGCTCCTCCCCTCCGCTCCCAGCCGGTGGTAGTACTCCCCCACCCGCGTCAGGTAGTCCCGGTCCAGCGTCTCGCTGTCCGTGCGGAACCGCGGCGCCGCCTTGATCTCCGCCCGGGAACAGGCGACCTCCACCCGCCGCTCGGCCGCAACGACCCGGCGGACGGTGCCCGCGGGGACGAGCACGCTGCGGCCGAACACCCAGACGCCGGTGTCCACGACCAGATGCCGCATCCCGGAGCGTTCCGCCTCGCGGTCCACGTGGCCGATGGTGCCGTCGTGGGCGACGACGGTGAAGCCGGTCAGGTCCAGGTCCTCGCTGCGGCCGGCCTCCGGCGGATACGACCAGATTCCCTCGATGGTCACGCTGCCCCTTCCTCTCTCGGTGCCTCCACAGCACCCCTTACCCTGCGCGGTGGGCCGCATTCGACGAGTGGGGTGCGCGTCCGGGCGCGTATGGCCGGCCGGTTGCGGGGTAGACGCGGGGGCGCAGTCCGCATTCGTTGGAGGTAGTCGTGTCACTTGCCCAGAACCCGCTGTCCGTCGAGGTCACCCTCGTCCGGGAGGACGTAGCCCTGCTCGCGGTCGAGGGCTACCTGGACGTCGACACCGCGACCGAACTTCAGGCTCACCTGGCCAACCAGCTCCACCACGGCCGGCGGCACTTCCTGCTGGATCTCGCGGGAGTGCCGTTCATGGACTCCTCCGGCATGAACATCATCCTCCGGGTGTACCAGGAGGTCCGCGAACGCCCGGGCAGCGTGCACATCATCGCGCCCACCCCGGCCGTGCGGCGGATCCTCGACCTGACCGGTGTCAGCCTCACGGTGCCGGTGTCGGAGACCGCCGAGGAGGCGCTGGCGCGGGTCGACGAACCCGCCGGGGCGGCCCTCGACGACTCCGCCGGCCGGCCGGACTGAGGCCGGGGCGGCCGGTCGCGCCGTGGTGCCCGGTACGGCCGGTGCGGTCGTTTCTGGTGCGCCGACGGGCGGGGGCGGGCATGGTGGTGATCGACACGAGTGTGCGATCGCCGTGCCCGGCCGGCGGGAGGACCGGGCGGTTCGGCGGGAGTGATGAGGTGCGAAGCAGCGACCCAGGGGCAGGCGCATGACGTCGAGGCACACCGCTGGAGCCGCAGAAGGGATGAACACCGTGACACGACCCAGGATCCTGGTGGTCGGAGCAGGTTTCGCCGGCGTGGAGTGCGTCCGCCGTCTGGAACGCACCCTGTCGCCCAACGAGGCCGACGTCACCCTGGTGACGCCGTCCGCCTACCAGCTGTACCTGCCGCTGCTGCCCCAGGTCGCCTCCGGCGTGCTGACGCCGCAGTCGATCGCCGTCTCCCTGCGCCGCAGCAAGAAGTACCGCACCCGGATCATCCCGGGCGGTGCCATCGGCGTGGACCTGAAGGCCAAGGTCTGCGTCATCCGGACCATCACCGACCGGATCGTCGACGAGTCGTACGACTACATCGTGCTGGCCCCCGGCAGCATCACCCGTACGTTCGACATCCCCGGTCTCACCGACCACGCCTTCGGCATGAAGACGCTCGCCGAGGCCGCGTACGTCCGTGACCACGTCATCACCCAGCTGGACCTGGCGGACGCCAGCGACGATCCGGTCGAGAGGGCCGCCCGGCTCCAGTTCGTGGTCGTCGGCGGCGGCTACGCCGGCACCGAGACCGCCGCCTGCCTGCAGCGCCTGACGCACGCCGCCGTCAAGCGCTACCCGCGTCTCGACCCGGCGCTGATCAAGTGGCACCTGATCGACATCGCGCCCAAGCTGATGCCGGAGCTGGGCGACAAGCTGGGCCGCAGCGCCCAGGAGGACCTGCGCCGGCGGGGCATCGAGATCTCGCTGGGCGTCTCCATCGCCAAGGCGGGCCCGGAGGAGGTCACCTTCACCGACGGGCGCGTGGTGCCCACCCACACCCTGATCTGGACGGCGGGCGTGGTGGCGAGCCCGCTCATCGCCACCCTCGGCGCGGACACGGTCAAGGGGCGGCTCGCGGTCACCGCCGAGATGTGCCTGCCCGGTTACGACGGGGTGTTCGCGCTCGGCGACTCCGCGGCCGTCCCGGACCTCGCCAAGGGCGACGGCGCGGTCTGCCCGCCGACCGCCCAGCACGCGATGCGGCAGGGCAGGCGCGTCGCGGAGAACGTCGTCGCGGCACTGCGCAACCAGCCCCTGCGGCGCTACGAGCACAAGGACCTCGGTCTCGTCGTGGACCTGGGCGGCGCGGACGCGGTCGCCAAGCCGCTGGGCGTCGAACTGCACGGCCTGCCCGCCCAGGCGGTGGCCCGCGGCTACCACCTCGGGGCGCTGCGCACCAACGTCGCCAAGGTGCGGGTCGGAACGAACTGGCTGCTCAACGCCATCGCGGGCGACGATTTCGTCCGCACCGGTTTCCAGGCCCGCAAGCCGGCCAAGCTGAAGGACTTCGAGTACACCGACGCGTACATGACGGCACAGCAGGTGCAGGAGTACGTCGAGAAGAACCGGACCCGGGCGCTGTGACCCGGCCCGGGGCCGCTGGCGCCGCGTCCCGGCCCCGGGTGCGGTGACGACCGACCCGGCTCCGGACGCGGTGCCGCGGCCCCGCGTGCGGTGACGCCGCGCGGGCGGCGCGCCGCCCGCCCCCGGCCGGGCCGCGAGAGGCGGTCCGGCCGTGGCGTGCGATGCTGGAGAAACGGATCATCACGAAGGTCCACGGGGATCGGGAGAGAGTACGGCGGCGTGAGTGCAGCGGAGGGGTCGGTCTGGGCACGGCTGCGGGATCGCGTCACGGCGTCCGATCCCGGGCTCCTGCGGCTGGCCGCGGGGTCCAGGACGGCCGGTTCGATAGCGCTGACCCTGGCGGTGCTGGGCGCCCTGCGCGTTCCCGTCCCCCACCTGGTGGCCGGCGCGATCGCCTCGATGGCGGCCACGTTCGCCATCCGGGAGAAGCAGCGCTCGCAACAGGCGGTGACGCTCGCGCTCGGGCTCCCCGTGGCCCTGGCGTCCGTGTCGCTGGGGGCGCTCCTCAACACGCGCGTGGTGGGCGGGGACGTCTTCTTCGTCGTACTGATCTTCTCCGCCGTCTACAGCCGCCGCTTCGGCGACCGCGGCAACGCGCTGGGCCTGATCGGCTTCCAGGTCTACTTCATGTCGCTGTTCGTCGGCGCCACCGCGGGGACCCTGCTGTCCCTGTACACCGTCGTCGCGATCGCGTTCGCGTCCAGCGCGCTGGTGCGGTTCCTGATCGTCTACGAGACTCCGGCGGGCATCCTGCTGCGCCTGCGCGAGGCCTTCAGGGTACGGCTCGCCCAATTGGTGGCCGCCCAGCTGGAGCTGCTGGACGCCGGTCCCGAGGACGCCGACAAGGCCCTGGAAGCGGTGCGCGAGGGCACCGCCCGGCTGCACGAGACGGCCCTGATGATCCAGGGCCGCCTGGAGCAGGGCACCTCCGACGAGTCCATGGCCCGGCTGGTGCAGCGGCGCATCGCGGGTGCCGAGATCTCCGCCGAGCGGCTGGGGCTGCTCCTGCTGAACGCCCGCAGCAGCGAACGCACCGACACGCTCACCCTCCACCTGCCCGGCGCGCCCGTCCCCTCGGGCGGCAGGCTGCCGGTGCGCGAGGAGGCCACCGAGACGCTGCGCCGCGATCTGGCGGCGCTGCGCATGCTGGTACTGCGGCCCGTCGGCGAGGGCGGCGGCACGGCCATGACGCACGTGCGCAACCGGCTCCTCGGCTACCGCGAGGAGGAGAACCTGCCGGCCGCCTCGGCCGCCGTGCAGGACGTCTTCCGCGGCATCGGCGAGGCCGCCCGCGCGGTGCTGGGCCTGCGGACCGCGCTGGGCGGGCCGCAGGACGAGTCCGACGACACACCGGCCACCACCCGCTCGCGCGAGGAGCTGGACGCCGAGGACGCCGCCATCGAGGGCGCCGAGGCGGGCGAGAAGGCGCTGGAGGAGCCCGCCACCGGGTTGCGGCGGCCCACCACACGGGCCGCGGTGCAGGTGGCGCTGGGCTCGTCGCTGGCCATCGTCGGCGGCGAGTTCCTCTCCAGCCAGCGCTGGTACTGGGCGGTGCTGACCTGCTGGATCGTCTTCATCAACACCTCGTCCACGGGCGAGATCCTGGTCAAGGGCTACCGCAGACTGCTGGGCACCGTCCTCGGTGTGGTGGCCGGTATCGTGCTGGCCGGGCTCGTCGGGCCGCACACGTGGCCGGCGCTGGCCCTGGTGCTGCTGTTCGTCTTCGCGATGTTCTACACGGCGCCGCTGTCGTACACGCTGATGTCGTTCTTCGTCACGGCCGCGCTGGGTCTGCTGTACACGCTGCTGCACACCTACAGCCTGTCGGTGCTGCTGCTGCGCATCGAGGAGACGGCGCTGGGGGCGGCGTGCGGGATCATCGCGGCCGCGGTGGTGCTGCCGGTGCGCACCGACCGCCGTACGGACGAACTGCTCGTCACCGTCCTGGAGCGGCTCTACGACGTCACCGGCACCGCCGTGGATCAGCTGAGCGGCGGCCGGCAGGCCGATCTCCTCGACCAGGCGCGCGAGCTGGACCAGGCGCTGAGCGATCTGCGCGGCGCCGTCCAGCCGCTGACGCACCCGATCACACCGCTGCGGGCGCGGCGCAACACCGCCCAGTACCTGCTGGCGCTGCTGGAGACCTGCGCATACCACGCGCGGTCGCTGGCCGCGACCGCCGAACTGCTGCCCACCCATCCGTCGATAGCGGCGGACCCGCGGTTGCGCCAGGCGTGCCGCCGGATCACGCACAACATCGCGGCGCTCACCGCGCACGTGGCGGACGAGCAGAAGGCGCCGGAGATCGAGACGGGCCCGAGCATCGCGTCCCTCCTGGAGACGGGCGCGACCCCCGGCACCCCCCGCTACGGCCGGATCACCGACCGGGTGCTGCGGCATCTGCAGCGCCTGGACGAGGGCGTGGTCGGCCTGGCCCGGCCGCTGGGCGTCCGGGTGCCTGCGCCCAAGCGGTGAGCCGGAGAGCGGTGGGGCGGGGGCCTGCTGTGCGGAGGGTGCCTCAGAAGTCCGTGGGCAGGTCGCTGGCGGCGGCGATGCCGCGCAGTTCCTCGGTCTCGCGGTGCCGGTCGCGGATGTAGTCGGCGATCTCCGTCAGGCGGGCCGGGTCCGCGGCGGTCGCGGCGTCCGTGACCACCCGGACCGGGCCGGTCTCCTCGATGTCCAGGACGACCAGCTCGTTGTCCAGCCGCCCCGTGACCGCGGTGGCGATGACCAGGGCCGCCTCGTCGCGCACCTGTTGCGGCAGGCCCTGGCTCTGCGGTCCGTCCAGCGGGAAGTCCGTGGTCGGCACCCCTTGGTCCCCCTGTTCGTGGATGGCGCGCAGCACCGGGTCGACGACCGTGAGCAGAAGCTCGTAGTCGTCCTCGGGCATCCGGATCCGCAGCAGGTCGAGGTACACCTCCACGGCCCGGTCGTCGGGCGGAAGCTCGTCATCGTTCATCTGCCCCGGGTTCCCCGAGCGAGGACGCTCAGACGTCCGTGCCTGTCGGGCCCGGCGCGGCAGGCGCGTGACACGGCTGTGCGCAGTGCGCTACCGGCGCGTTCCGGTACCGCACTGCGCACCTGCGGGGACCGGGCACCGCCCTGCCCGTGCCGGTCAGAGCGCGTCGGGGCGCGAGCCGCCGGGGCGCCGGCCGGACCGCTCCGCGAGGACCTCGTCGCGCACGCGGGCGCAGCTGCGGCTGATGAGCCGCGAGACGTGCATCTGCGAGATGCCGAGCCGGTCGGCGATGCGGCTCTGGGTCATGTCCTCGAAGAAGCGCATGTAGAGGATGGCGCGTTCGCGTTCGGGAAGCCGGCGCAGTCCTGCCTTGGCCGACTCGCGGTCGACGACGACGTCGTACGAGGTGTCGGCCGCGCCCAGCGTGTCGGCGAGACTGTAACCGTCGGCCCCGGAGGACATCTCGGCGTCCAGGGACAGGGTGCTGAAGCTGTCCAGCGCCTCCATCCCGGTGCCGACCTCCTCCTCCGTCAGCCCGGTGTGGGCGGCGACGGCCGCGATCGAGGGCTCGGGGCTGCCGGGGTTCTGGGTGAGTTCACGGCGCGCCACACGCACCTTGTTGCGCAGTTCCTGGACCCGGCGGGGGACGCGCAGCGCCCACATCCGGTCCCGGAAGTGCCGCTTCACCTCGCCGGTGATCGTCGGCACGGCGTAGCTCTCGAAGGCCCCCCGGTCCGGGTCGAACCGGTCGATCGCCTTGACCAGCCCCAGCGCCGCCACCTGCCGCAGGTCCTCGATCGACTCGCCGCGGTCGCGGAAGCGGCCCGCGATGCGATGGGCCATGGGGAGCCAGGCGGTGACGAGTTCATCGCGGACCGAGTCCCGTTCGGGCCCCTCGGGCAGAGCCGCGAGGCGCCGGAACAGGGCCTCGGTCTCGGGTGCGTCGTCGTGCTGCCGCCGGGGAGGAGCGGTCTGGTCGTCGGGGGTGCCGGAACGGCTTGTCGATATGTCGATCAGCATGCGGAATCGCTCCTGAACGGTGGTTTCAGGTATGTACCGCGGGAGGCGGGGCATGGCCCGGGCGACCTGGAGGGCCTCCGGAGCACTCATGCCGCTCCCGCCGGCGCGCCTCCGGTCCGAAGCACGAAATTCCGTCTGCCCGGGGGTGGGAGGAACAAACTCCGCTTCACGGACTTCTTTGCAGCGGGCAACGCTCCTCAGGGTTTCGGGGGGATCACCTCAGGTCAGGGGCACCACGGCGCTGATGCATTTCCCGCCCGCGGGCAGATCGCAGACCTGGACGTCACGGGCCAGCCGGCACACGATCGGCCAGCCACGGCCGCCGCTGCGGCGCCGCCCCTGCGGGTCCTCCGGGGGCCGGGCCACCGGGAGCCGGTCACTGCGGTCGCTCACGCAGACCCGGACGTCGGGTCCGAGGACGTCCACGTGGAAGTCGGTCACCCCGCCGCCGTGCAGGATGGCGTTGGTGGTGAGTTCGGAGGCGACGAGCTGGGCGTCGGTGACGGCGTGCGCGTCACACGGCGGATGACCGGCTCGGCAGCATTCGGTGATCACGTGCGCCACGGCCCGCCGCGCGTCGGCCGGCCTGCACGGTCCGGGCCGGCCCTCGACGGACGGCGGCTCCACGACCGGGGTGGTCCTGTGCTTCTCGCACATCTCCTCGCTCCCTGGGTGGTGGTCGGGTTCTGCGGACGGGGCGGACTGCGACGGACCGGGACCGCGTCGGCCTCCTGAATCCGGCTAGCCCTCGCGGGCGCGGCCAAACATCCGCCGGCGAAGGTGACGGGAGAGCCATCGCAGTGCCGGGAAACGGGTACGCGGAAGGGTACTGCCGGTGCGGCGGGCCCGGACGCGCCGCTGCCGCACATCCACCCGCCCCTTCTGGCGGGTGCCGCACACGGTCCCCCTGCGGGGCAAAAACGAGTGAAACCGGTCACTCACCCCCTTCTCGACCGAGGAGAACGACCGAAAATGGTTTACGGTTCATTCATACGCGGCGACGGGGTCGACCCCACAGCGGTCCCCCGCACGCCCGCGCATACGGCCCTGGCTGGCCTCCCCCGTCCAGCCAGGGCTCTTTCATGCCCCAGGTCAGCTCGTCACCCGTCGAAGTGCCCCACAGCCCCCCGGCCGCTGAAATGGGCGTAGGCAGATGCGCGGAACCGAACGCCGGTGAGGAGTACCGGGTCATGACCAAAGCGATAAAACTGCTCACCGCCCTCCCCCGCAAGCAGCGCGAACGCCTCATGGAAGTCGCGCGGGAGGTCTCCTTCCCGGAGGACACCCGGATCTTCGAGGCGGGCGGCACCGCCGACCGCTTCTGGGTGATCCGTACCGGGGCCGTCCACCTCGACCAGCAGGTCACGCCCACCCGCAAGGTCACCGTGGCGAGTCTGGGCGCGGGCGACCTGCTCGGCTGGTCCTGGCTCTTCCCGCCCTACGAATGGGACTTCGGCGCCGAGGCCTTCAGCCAGGTGCGCGCCTACGAGTTCGACGGCTCGGCCGTGCTGGCGCTGTCCGTGGAGGACCCGCTGCTGGGCCTGTCCCTGGTGCGGACCGTCGCGGAGATCCTCGCCCACCGGCTGGAGACGACCCGGGGCAGGCTGCTGGAGCAGTACACGATCCCCCGGCGGGGCATGTAGCACGCCGGGCAGAGCCCCCGCTCCGGCCCGGGGCCCCCGCCCGGCGTGCGCGCCGTCATCAGATCCGGTAGCGGCGCAGCGCCGGCACGGCAGCCGCCAGTACCAGCATCAGGGCGACGACCAGCAGCCCGCCGCCGACGACGGCGGCGCGCGGCCCGAAGGCCGAGCCGGCCGTGCCGTGCAGCACGTCGGCCAGGCGCGGACCGCCCGCCACGACGACCGTGAACACCCCCTGCATCCGGCCGCGCATCTCGTCGGTGGCGGCGGACAGCAGGATCGCGCCGCGGAAGACCATGGAGACCATGTCGGCGACTCCGGCGGCGGCCAGGAACGCCACCGCGATCCACAGGTTGCGGCTCAGGCCGGCCCCGGCGACGGCCGCGCCCCAGGCCGTGACCGCGCCGATCACCATCCAGCCGTGCCGGCGTGCCCGGGAGAAGGTTCCGGAGAACAGGCCGCCGGCCACCGCGCCGACGGGGACGGCCGCGAACAGCAGACCGAGCGCGAGCCCTTCGCCGTAGGGCGCGAAGGTCTCGGCGGCGAGCTGCGGGAACAGGGCTCGGGGCATCCCGAAGACCATGGCGATGATGTCCGCGAGGAAGGACAGCAGCAGCACCTTGTGCCCGGAGATGTAGTGGAAGCCGGCGGCGATCTCGCGCACCCCGGCCCGCCGTCGGTCCGTGCCCGTCAGCGGCGGCAGGGAAGGCAGGCGCCACACGGCCCACACCGTGACGCACAGGGCCACGGCGTCGACGAGGTACAGCTCGGGCAGCCCGATGACCGGTATCAGCGCGCCGGCCAGCAGCGGTCCCGCCACCAGTCCGGTCTGCATGACCGTGGAGCCCAGGGCGTTGGCGGCGGGCAGTTCCTCCTCGGGGACCAGGCGGGCGATGGAGGCGTTGCGGGCCGGGGAGTTCAGCCCGAAGAACGCCTGCTGGCAGGCGAGCAGCACCATGAGCACCGCCACCGAGTCCAGCCCGGTCAGGGCCTGCACCCAGAACAGCAGGGAGGTGACGGCGATACCGCAGTTGGTCACCAGGAGCAGCTTGCGGCGGTCCACGGTGTCGGCGACGGCGCCGCCCCACAGCGCGAAGACGACCATCGGCACCAGACCGGCGAGGCTCGCGTAGCCGACCCACGCCGAGGAGCCGGTGATGTCGTAGATCTGCTTGGGCACGGCGACGGCCGTGAGCTGGCTGCCGACCGCCGTGACGATGGTGGAGGACCACAGCCTGCGGAAGGCGGGGCGGCGCAGCGGGCGGGTGTCCATGGCCCAGCGGCGCCAGCCCCGGCGGTCCTCCCCGGCCGGGTCGGGTCCGTCGCCGGTCTGTGACGGGCTGCTGCTGTCGGTGCTCTCGCTGGTGTCCACGGCTTTCCTGGTTGCTCGTTACATCTTTCGGTCCGGGGTTCACTATCGCAGCCCAGGCGGTGTCGTTCGCACACGCGTTCCGGACAGCGGACGGTTCCGGCGGCCCGGCCCCGGGGGGGGCTTGGGTGTGTGGGGATTGTGCGAAGGTCCGCCGAGGGCGCGGGAGCGCTGTTTCACGCCGCGGCGCCGGGTGACCCGACGGCGAGCACTACTTGCCGAGACACGGACAATTCTTCGATCGCAGGTGACTTTTCATGGAGAACTGGCGCGAGCACGCCGCGTGCCGCCACGAGGACCCCGATCTGTTCTTCCCGATCGGCACCACGGGTCCGGCGCTGGTGCAGACGGAGCAGGCGAAGGCGGTGTGCCACCGCTGCCCCGTCCGGGAGCAGTGCCTGGAGTGGGCACTGGAGACGGAGCAGACCCTCGGGGTGTGGGGCGGGACGAGCGAGAACGAACGGCGCGCGCTGCGGCGGCGGACCGCGGCCCGCCGGCGGCACGGGTAGGCACGCCACCGGCCCGGGCAGCGGCCCCGGACCGGTGTCAGCGGCCCGAGCGGCGCAGCGTCCCCCACCTCGCCGCCTGCCGGGACACCTCGACCCGGGCGGCGTCGATGACCTGGCCGTCGATCCAGCACAGCGGGCGCACGTCGACGACCAGCGGCTCGTTGTCCGGGCCGCGGCCCGTCTCCCGGCCCTCCAGGGCCCAGGGGCGGACGCCGGGGCCCTTGTCGTGGGGCAGGTGGGCGTAGTCGTGGAGCCGGCGCGCCACCCACAGTTCGACGGACCGGCCCTGCCACCAGTCCTCCACGTCGAGCGGGTTGGCCGACAGGCCGGGCATGCGGACGCCGGTCAGCTCGTCGGTGCTGGAGGTGGCGCCCAGATCGGTGGCCGGGCCCCGCGACCAGCGGACGTACAGGCCGCTGTGCCGCTCGACCAGGGCTGCCAGGCCGGACAATGACCGCACCACCGGCAGGTCGTTGGGTGCGCTCAACTCGTGGTCTGCCTCCTGCCTCATGGGTGCGCTCAACTCGTGGCCTGCCTCCTGCCTCACCTCGGTGAGCCCCTTCCTGTTTCCACCTCGGTCGGCCCTCCTGGCCCACCTCAGGAGGCCGGGGTACCCGCGATCAGCCGCCGGAATCGACCGGCGTGCCGCCGGGTGCGTCGCCGGAAGTCGCGGGCAGGCGGAGCGTGAAGACGCTCCCGGTGCCGGGCTCGCTCGCCGCCGTGGTGGTCCCGCCGTGGGCGTCGACCAGCTGACGGACTATGGCGAGGCCGAGCCCGCTGCCGCCGGTGCGGCGGCTGCGCGACTTCTCGGCCCGCCAGAACCGGTCGAAGACGTGCGGCAGGTCCTCGGGGGCGATGCCGGTGCCGGTGTCGGTGACGGAGAGGACCGCGTCGTCGCCGTCGGCGCGAGCGGCCAGGGTGACGGTGCCGCCCGCGGGCGTGTGACGCAGCGCGTTGGAGACGAGGTTGCCGAGCACCTGCCGCATGCGCACGGGGTCGGCGTCCAGGCAGGGTTCGCCCGCGCCCTCGGTGCGCAGGGCGACACCCGCGGTCCGGGCGGCGACCCGGTGGGCGGCGGTCACCTGGTCGAGCAGGTCACCGGCGTCGAGCGGTTCCCGGTGCAGGCGCAGGGTGCCGGCGTCGGCGGCGGCGAGGTCCTGGAGGTCGTCGATGATGCGCTGGAGGACCAGGGCCTCGTCGTGCAGGGAGGCCAGCAGGGCCGGGTCGGGTTCGACGAGGCCGTCCCGGGCCACCTCGAGCCAGCCGCGGATGTTGGTGAGCGGGCTGCGCAGTTCGTGGGCGATGTCGCTGACCATGGCCTTGCGCTGGGCTTCGAGACGCTCGCGGCGTTCGGTCAGCTCGTTGAACGTGCGGGCGAGCAGACCGGTCTCGTCGCGGGTGGTGACGGGGACCCGTACGTGCTGGTCCGGCGGCTGCCGGGCGGCCTCGGTCAGGGCACGCAGGGGCCGTACGAGCCTGCTCGCGACCACGGCGGTGACGGCGACGGTGACGGCGAGCACCAGAGCGGCGGCTCCGACGACCTTGGCCTTGTTGGCGGGTGACATGACGAATCGGGGCGCCGTCCGGTCGCCGCCGCCCAGGAAGAGCTGCGCGGTGGGGGCGACGTAGGGGTCGAGCTGGGCGCGGTAGGCGTCGTCGGCGCACTGCTGCGCCTTCTGCATCTGCCCGTCGTCGGCCCCTTCGGCGACCTTGGCGACGAGGTAGCGGCTGCCGGGTCCCGCGTGCCCGGGGTCGAAGGTCAGGAACATGCCGAGGTCCGGGTCCAGACCGGCGCGGGTGATGCAGCCGCGGGCCAGGCGCCGGAGGTCGTTCAGGCCTCGCTGCTCGGTGGGCGTGGGGGTGTTGAGGGCGCCGTCGGCGCACTGGTCGGGCACGTAGGCGGTGCCCTGAGCGCCGTCGGTGCCGACGAGGTAGGGGCGTCCGCCCGGGGTGTGCCGGATCGTGGTGCGGATGCCGTTGGCCGCGAAGCAGCTCTGCCGTTTCACGGCGAGCCCGTCGATGCGCGCGCGTTCGCCGGCCGGCAGCAGATAGGGGCCGACCGCCCGCGGGTCGACGCCGCTGAGCTGGGCGCCGCGCTGGGTGTAGGTGTCGGTGTGGAGGGGGTCGACGGTGGCGGCGGGGCTCGGCGGCAGCGGGCTGCCGTGCGGTGCGGAGTCGGCGACCGGGGCGTGGTCGGAGGTGGTCAGCGCGATCCTGCGGCCGGTTCGCCGGGCCAGTTCACGGACCGTGGGCCCGACGCCCTTCCAGTCGGGGTGGCCGGCCGCGTAGCCGCTGAGCCGGGCGAGGATGGCCACGTCGTCGGCGAGGTCCTGGCCCTGTTCCTGCCGCAGCGCGCTGGTGGTGGTCTGCACGGCCAGCCAGGCCGTCGCCGCGACCGAGCACCCGGCGATGAGGACGGAGGCGATCAGCAGGCGCACCAGCAGCCGCTTGCGCAGCGGTATGCCGCCGTCGGCCGCGGACCGCTTCGTCACGCCGCGCCGTTCAGTTTGTAGCCGACGCCGAAGACGGTCAGCAGCCGGGCCGGTCTGCGCGGATCGGCCTCCAGCTTCTTGCGCAGGTTCATGATGTGCACGTCGACGGCCCGTTCGGTCGAGGACCGGTCCAGGCCGCGGGTGCGGCCCAGCAACTGCCGCCGCGTGAAGACCCGGTCGGGTTCGCCGGTCATGGCGAGCAGGATCGCGAACTCGGCCGGGGTGCACACCACCGGCCGCCCCTCGCACCACACCTCGTGCCGAACCGGGTCGACGGCGAGCCCGGCGGCCCGCAGGACAGGATCCTCACGCCGTTCGCCGGCCCGGCCGCTGCGGCGCAGCACGGTACGGATGCGGGCCATCAGTTCGCGCGGGCTGTACGGCTTGGTCATGTAGTCGTCCGCGCCGAGTTCGAGGCCGAGCAGGACGTCGTCCTCGGTAGAGCGGGCGGTCAGCATCAGCACCGGGACGTCGCCGTCGCGGCGCAGCGCCCGGCACACCCCGAAACCGTCGATCCGGGGGAGCATCAGGTCCAGCACGACCAGGTCGGGCCGCTCCAGCCGGGCCGCCTCCAGGGCGGCCCGGCCGTCGTGAACCACGGTCGCGGTGTGCCCCTCCCCCACCAGGGAGCGGCGTATGAGTTCGGCCTGCATCTCGTCGTCCTCGGCGACCAGCACATGTGCGCACACCTGGCGGATCCTAAGCGGTCTGCGGGCCGGTGAGGTCACGGCACCAACGAGTGATCATGTGCCGATCCTGGCCGACACATGTGAGGAACTCGTCAGGGCCGGGGTCAGGGCGTGGCCGGCTTGCCGGGGGTGTCCAGCCAGGTGCGGAACAGGGTGTCCAGGTCCTTGCCGGAGAGCCGTTCGGCGAGCGCGGTGAACTGGGCGGTGGTGCCGTGTCCGTCGCGGTGGTCCGAGGCCCAGGCGCGCAGGATCCGGAAGAAGGCCGGGTCGCCCACCGCCCCGCGCAACTCGTGCAGGGTCATGGCGCCGCGCGCGTAGACGGGGGCGGCGAAGATGTTCCGGCCGCTGCCGGGGTCGCCGGGCGGGAAGGCCCACAGCCCGTCGCTCGCCGGGCGGGCGTACAGCGCGTCGAACTCGTGCTGGGCACCCGGGCCGCCGTGCTGCTCGGCGTAGAGCCACTCGGCGTAGGTGGCGAAGCCCTCGTTGAGCCAGATGTCCTGCCAGCGGGTGAGGGAGACGGAGTCGCCGAACCACTGGTGGGCGCTCTCGTGGACGAGGGTGCTCAGGTCGGGTGCCGAGTCGTAGACGGGGCGGGTCTGGGTCTCCAGCGCGTAGCCGACGTCCGGCGCGTGGTCGACGATGGATCCCGCGGCCCGGAACGGGTAGGGCCCGAAGAGCCGGCTCTCCCACTCAAGGACCGACGGCAGTTGTTTCAGCACGGGCGCCGCGTCGGCCGCTTCGCGCGGGTCGACGGCGTTGTAGACCTTGATGCCGTCGCGGGTGGTGTACTGCTCGACGCGGAACCTGCCCACGGTGGCGGTGGCCAGGTAGGCGGCCATGGGCTCCGTCTGGCGCCAGCGGTAGGTGGTGCGGGCGTGGGCGGTGCGGCTGCCGAGGAAGACGCCGTTGGCGACGGCGGTGCGGCCCTGGGGGACGGTGATCGTGAAGTCGTACGACGCCTTGTCCAGGGGGTGGTTGTTCGCCGGGAACCAGGTCATGGCGCCCTGCGGCTCCCCGGCGACGAAGGCGCCGTCGTCGGTGGGGATCCAGCCGTCCGGGGAGCCGTCGGGGTCGGTGACCGGCTCGGGGGAGCCGCTGTAGGTGACGGTGACCTGGAAGCGGTGGCCCGCGCGCAGGGCGGCGCGCGGGGTGACGACGAGTTCCTGGCCGTCGCGCCGGTGGGC
Source organism: Streptomyces sp. NPDC056160 (assembly GCF_042268205.1). NCBI lineage: Bacteria > Bacillati > Actinomycetota > Actinomycetes > Kitasatosporales > Streptomycetaceae > Streptomyces > Streptomyces sp. NPDC056160. The sequence goes on along the minus strand of NZ_JBHJUW010000069.1, from coordinate 22,387 downwards.
GGCCTTGACGTGGTCGACGAGGACCCCGGTGACGTCGAGGCCCTTGAGGTCCAGGTCGAAGCGGGTGAGCCGCTGGGTGGCCCGGGCGGTGAGGACGGCGGTGCCGTCGAGGTGGCGGCTGTCCGGGTCGTAACGCAGCGTCAGGTCGTAGTGGGAGACGTGGTAGCCGCCGTTTCCGGCGAGCGGGAAGTAGGGGTCTCCCGCGCCGGGAGCACCGGCCGCCGCGGAACCGGCGGACGCGGGGCGGGCGGACGTGCCGGGGGTGCCCACGGGGCCGGCGGCGGCGGGTCCGCCGGCGGCCAGCAGCGCCGCGACCGCGACGGGAACGGCGGCGGTCAGGGCGCGTGGGGCGGGGCGGTGCTTGCCGGGTGGCGTCACGGTGTCTCCTCGGAAGGGGGCTGGGGCGGCGTGTGATCAAGGGCCCCCAGACTAGGACCCTCCTGACGCGTCGCGGCAGTACTGCGCGGCCCGCCCGCCGGCCCGGGGAAGGGGGGTGGGCCGCCGCGTCCGTTCAGGCTGTCTGGGCGGCCGCCGCGCGGCCGGCCGCGCGGCCCGAGAAGAGGCAGCCGCCGAGGAAGGTGCCCTCCAGCGCGTTGTAGCCGTGGACGCCGCCGCCGCCGAAGCCGGCGACCTCGCCCGCCGCGTACAGGCCGTCCACGGGCTGCCCGTCGGAACCCAGCGCACGGGAGTCGAGGTCGGTCTGGATGCCGCCGAGGGTCTTGCGGGTCAGGATGTGCAGCTTGACGCCGATCAGCGGTCCGGCCTCGGGGTCGAGGACGCGGTGCGGTGCGGCGACCCTGCCGAGCCGGTCGCCGACGTAGCGGCGGGCGTTGCGGATGCCCTGCACCTGGGCGTCCTTGCTGTACGGGTTGGCCATCTGCAGGTCGCGGGCGGTGACTTGGCGGCGCACCTCGGCGGCGTCGAGCAGCGGCCGGTCGGTCAGTCCGTTCATCTTCTCGACGAGCTCTTCGAGGGTGCCGGCGACGACGAAGTCCGCCCCGTGCCGCAGGAAGTCCCGCACGGGTCCCGGCGCCCCCTTGCCGAGCAGCCGGTCGCGCAGCACCGCCTTGCGGTCCTTGGCGGTGATGTCGGGGTTCTGCTCGGAGCCCGACAGCGCGAACTCCTTCTCGACGATCCTGCGGGTCAGCACGAACCAGGAGTGGTCGTGGGCGGCGATGTCCTCGGTGGTGCGCAGGTGCCGCAGGGTGCTCAGTGTGTCGTAGCCCGGCAGGCAGGGGTCGGGCAGCCGGCGGCCGAGGGCGTCGAGCCAGATCGAGGAAGGCCCGGGCAGGATGCGGATTCCGTGGCCGGGCCAGACGGGGTTCCAGTTGCGCACCCCCTCGGTGTAGTGCCACATGCGGTCGCGGTTGACCAGCCGTACGCCGGCCGCCGCGCTGATGTCGAGCATCCGGCCGTCGACGTAGGCGGGGACGCCCGTGACCATGCGGGCCGGCGGGGTGCCGAGCCGCTCGGGCCAGTAGCGGCGGACGATCTCGTGGTCGGCGCCGATGCCGCCGCTGGTGACGATCACGGCCTGGGCGGTGAGTTCGAAGGCACCGCGCTCCTCGCGGCTGGAGGGGACGCCGCGGGGCGCGTCGTCCGGGGCGAGCACGGTGCCGCGCACCCCGCGTGCCGCGCCGCCCTCGACGACGAGTTCGTCCACCCGGTGGCGGTGGTGGAAGGTGAGCAGTCCGTCCTGGGCCGCCTGGAGGGCGTACCGGACGAAGGGTTCGACGACACCCGTGCCGGTGCCCCAGGCGATGTGGAAGCGCGGTACGGAGTTGCCGTGGCCGTCGGCCCTGAGGTCGCCGCGCTCGGCCCAGCCGACGGTGGGCAGCAGGCTGATGCCGTGCCCCGCCAGCCAGGAACGCTTCTCCCCGGCAGCGAACTCGACGTAGGCACGGGCCCAGCGCATCGCCCACGTGTCCTCGTCGTCCGGGCGGTCGAACCGCGCGCTGCCCTGCCAGTCGTTCCAGGCCAGCTCGAAGGAGTCCTTGACGCCCAGGCGCCGCTGTTCCGGGGAGTCGACGAGGAACAGCCCGCCGAACGACCAGTACGCCTGGCCGCCGAGGTTGGCGGCGTTCTCCTGGTCGACGAGGGCGACCCTGCGGCCCCGGCTGGTCAGTTCGTGCGCCGCGACCAGGCCGGCGAGGCCCGCTCCGACGACGATGACGTCGGCACCCGTGACGTTCCCGGCACTCCTGGAGTTCATGGCGTCCCTTCCCTCTCAGTGCGTTCGCGCGGCTGTGCCGCTGCCGTCGGTGAGCAGTGCGGTGAGCAGTTGCCGCAGCCAGGCGCGGGCGCCGTCGACGTCCCTGTCCAGCAGCAGCTGGACGGTGACGCCGTCGTACGCGGCGACGACCGCGTGGGCGGCGCCGTCCGCGTCGCCGAGGACGGCGGGCAGGGGGGTGCGGGCGTGCGCACCGGCAAGCCGGCCGGCGATCGCCCCGCGCAGCCGCGCCCGGTGCTCGCTCAGCGTGGCGGCCACGGCCGGGTCGCGGGCCGCGTGCACCAGGAAGTCCGTCTTGACCAGGAGCCAGTCCAGGTCGAGCAGGAGGACCTCGGTGACCCGGTCCACGGCGGCACCCACGTCGAGATCGGGGCCGTCCGGGGCCAGCGCCCCGAAGACCTGGCCGGCGATCAGGTCGGCGCGCTCGCGGTAGAGGGCGAAGAAGAGCTCGTCCAGGGTGGTGAAGTTGGAGTAGAAGGCGCCCCGGCTGTATCCGGCGGCCTCGCAGACCTCCTCGATCGACACCCGGCCGAAGCCCTTGGCCGCGAAGACCCGGAACGCGGCCTGGAGCAGGTTGGCCCGCGTCCGCGCCCGGCGCCTCGTGATGCCCGGCCCCGCCTCCGGCTGCCGCCCTGTCTCCGGCTGCCGCCCGGTCTCCGGCTGCCGCCGCGTCCCCGGCGGCTGCCCCGGCTGCCCTGTCATGCCACTGCCACCCCGCCTTCGATACGCGAATGTATCGGATGCATCGGTGTATCGAAAGGGCCGAGGGAGCCGCTGCGGAGGAAGCCGCTGTGTCACCACCCACCCAAGCGCCTCCGGCCGGTTCCCTGCCGCCCCGTCGTGATCACGTCTGGTTTGCTGTCCCCGGCGGCAGCCATCCATGACCTGGGGAGACCGATGACGGCGGACGTGCGGCAAGTGGCCGACGGCACCTATCTGGTGCACGGCTCCGACACCAACTGGGTGATCCTCGCCGAGGGCGACGCGGTCACCCTCGTCGACACCGGTTACCCCGGCGACCGGCGGCGACTGCTCGACTCGCTGGCCGCCGTGGGCAGTTCGCCCGAGGCGGTGGCGGCCGTGCTGATCACCCACGCGCACAACGACCACCTGGGTTCCGCCGAGTACCTGCGGGCCGCCTACGGCACCCCCGTCCAGTTGCACGAGGACGAGGTCCCGCACGCGCGCCGGGAGTTCCTGCACCAGGTGAGCGTCGGGACGGTACTGCGCAACGGCTGGCGGCCGGGCGTGCTGCCGTGGGCGGTGCACTCGCTGCGCGCCGGCGGCACCGCGCACCTGCCCGTCGCCGCCCCCGAGCCGTTCCCGGGGGCCGGTCCGCTGGACCTGCCGGGGCGGCCGGTGCCCGTGCACACCCCCGGCCACACCCGCGGCCACGCGGTGTTCCACCTGCCCGACGCGGGCGTGGTCATCTCCGGCGACGCCCTGGTGAGCGGCCACCCCACCTCACGGATCACCGGCCCGCAGCTGCTGCCCGACATGTTCCACCACGAGCGCGCCCGGGCGCTGGCCTCGCTGGAGACGCTCGAAGGACTCGAAGCGGACGTGCTGCTCCCGGGCCACGGGCCCGTCCACCGGGGCCCGGTGGAACTGGCCGCCCGCCGGGCACGGGAACACGCGCTCTAGAGTTTCCGCCATGGCTTTGCAGATCAGCGCCACCAACCCGGAGCACCCCGCGCTCCTGCTCGAACTGCCCTGGGAGACGCCGCTGGAGGAGTGGCCCGAGGAGTACCTCGTGCCGCTCCCCCGCGGCATCTCCCGGCACGTCGTGCGCTACGCCCGGGCCGGCGACGAGGTGATCGCCGTCAAGGAACTGGCCGAGCGCCCGGCGCTGCGCGAGTACGAGCTGCTGCGCGACCTGGACCGGCTCGCCATCCCCGCCGTCGACCCGCTCGCCGTGGTCACCGGCCGCACGGACCGCGCGGGGGCGCCGCTGGAACCGGTGCTGATCACCCGGCACCTGGGCGGCTCGATGCCGTACCGCTCGATGTTCGAGACCACCCTGCGGCCCGCCACCATGCACCGGCTGATGGACGCCCTCGCGGTGCTCCTGGTGCGGCTGCACCTGGCCGGCTTCGCCTGGGGCGACTGCTCGCTGTCCAACACGCTCTTCCGGCGCGACGCGGGCGCGTACGCCGCCTACCTCGTCGACGCCGAGACCGGCGACCTGCACCCCCGGCTCAGCGACGGGCAGCGGGACTACGACCTCGACCTGGCCCGGGTGAACATCAGCGGCGAACTGCTCGACCTGGAGGCGTCCGGCGCGCTGCACCCCTCGGTGGACCCGATCGACTTCGGCACCGAGATCTGCGCCCGCTACGACGGGCTGTGGCGGGAGCTGACCCGCACCTCCGTCTACCCGGCGGGCAAGTACCACTACATCGAGCGCCGCATCCGCCGCCTCAACGACCTGGGTTTCGACGTCGCCGAGATGCAGATCGAGCACTCCTCCAACGGCGACACGGTCACCTTCGTGCCCAAGGTCGTCGACGCCGGCCACCACCAGCGGCAACTGCTGCGGCTGACCGGCCTGGACACCGAGGAGAACCAGGCGCGGCGGCTGCTGACCGACCTGGAGAGCTGGATGGCCACCCAGGACGACTACGCCCCGGGCGACCCCCTGTCGGCCCGGCCCGAAGTGCTCGCGCACCGCTGGGTGCGGGAGGTGTTCCGGCCCACCGTGCGGGAGGTGCCCCGCGAGCTGCGGGGCGCCATGGACCCGGCGGAGATCTACCACGAGCTGCTGGAGCACCGCTGGTACCTGTCCGAGCGGGCGCAGCACGACATCGGCCTGGACACCGCGGTCGAGGACTACGTCAGGAACGTCCTGCCCAGGGCCCGCACCACCCTGGAGCCCACCACACCCGAGTAGGCGCCCCGGCCCCGGCGCTCAGGCGTGCGGGACGACGGCCACGGGGCACCCGGCGTGGTGCAGGACGCCGTGCGCGACGGAGCCGATCCGGGCGCCCATCGCCGTGCGGCGGGCGCGGCGCCCCACGACCACGAGCTGGGCGTGCCCGGCCGCGGCCAGCAGCACCTGCCCGGCGCTGCCCATCTCAACCTGTTCGACGACGGGGACGCCGGGGAAGCGTTCCCGCCACGGCCGCAGCGCCTCGGCCAGGCCCTTCTTCTCGTACGGTTCCAGCCCGCCGGCCTCGTCGAGCAGTTTGAGGGAGCCGGGGCTGTAGGCGAAGACCGGCGGCAGCGTCCAGGCGCGTACCGCCCGGACGGTGGCGCCGCGGGCGGCGGCCGTCTCGAAGGCGAACCGCAGGGTCTCGGCGCTGTCGTCGGCGCTGCCGTGCTGGCCGACGACGACCTCCCGTCCGGCGGCCTCGGCGGCGGGTTCGTCGCCGGCCCGCACCAGGACGACGGGCCGTACGGCCTCGGCGATCACCTGCTGGCCGACGGAGCCGACGAGGAACCCGACGAGGGCGCCCTGCCCGCGCGAGCCGAGCACCAGGGCCTCGGCGTCCGCCGCGGCGGAGGTCAGCGCCTCGACGGTGCCGTCCTCCACGACGTCGGTGGTCACGGTCAGGCCGGGGTGGCGGCCGGTGAGGGCGCGCACCGCCTCGTCGACCGCCTCGCGCACCCGCTGCCCCTGCGTGTCGCGGTCGCCGAGGTCGAAGGCGTCGTGGGTCTCGAAGCGCCAGGCGTGCACGACGCGCAGCGGCGCTCCGCGGCGCTCGGCCTCCCGTCCGGCCCACGCCAGCGCGGCGAGGCTCTCCTGCGATCCGTCCACACCTGCCGTGATCGGCCGTGTCATGCCGTCCGCCTCCCTGGGTCGCGGGCCGTTCGTCGGCCCCAGTCTTCCCCACCGCCGGGGCGAGCCCGCCACCGGCCACCGCCGTCGGCCGCCGGCGCGGCGGGCCCGGAGCGGGCGGGTGCCGTCCGCTCACCCGGGCGAAGGAGGGCGGACGCACCTACGATGGGCGCAAGTGGGCTCGAAGACGGGGGGCACCGGGCCTCCCGTCGCGACCGCACGGGGTGGGAGACACATGCCACAGGCCGCGGAAGCCGCGCGGACCGTCATCATGACCGTGGACGACGATCCGGGGGTCTCCCGTGCCGTCGCCCGTGATCTGCGACGGCGCTACGGCGAGTCGTACCGGATCGTGCGCGCGGAGTCCGGCGAGTCCGCGCTGGACGCGCTGCGCGAGCTGAAGCTGCGCGGCGACCTCGTCGCGGTGATCCTGGCCGACTACCGCATGCCGCACATGAACGGCATCGAGTTCCTGGAACAGGCCCTGGACGTCTACCCGGGCGCGCGCCGGGTGCTGCTGACCGCCTACGCGGACACCACCGCGGCGATCGACGCCATCAACGTCGTCGACCTGGACCACTACCTGCTCAAGCCGTGGGACCCGCCCGAGGAGAAGCTGTACCCGGTCCTGGACGACCTGATCCAGGCGTGGCGGCACAGCGACCACCGGCCGGTGCCGAGCACGAAGGTCGTGGGGCACCGCTGGTCGGCGCGGTCCTCTCAGATCCGCGAGTTCCTGGCCCGCAACCAGGTCCCCTACCGCTGGTACTCCTCCGACGAGCCCGAGGGGCAGCGGCTGCTGCGGGCGGCCGGGCAGGACGGCCGGCGGCTGCCGCTGGTGGTCACACCGGACGGCACACCGCTGGTCGAGCCGGAGGCGCCGGAGCTCGCGGCCCACGTGGGTCTGGCGACCACACCGGCGGCCGACTTCTACGACCTCGTCGTGATCGGCGGCGGTCCGGCCGGGCTGGGCGCGGCCGTGTACGGGGCCTCCGAGGGGCTGCGCACGGTCCTGGTGGAACGTTCGGCGACCGGCGGGCAGGCCGGGCAGAGTTCCCGGATCGAGAACTACCTCGGTTTCCCGGACGGGGTCTCCGGCGCCCAGTTGACGGAGCGGGCGCGCCGGCAGGCCGCGAAGTTCGGCGCGGAGATCCTCACCGCGCGGGAGGTGACCGGCCTGGAGGTCAACGGCGCGGCCCGCACCGTGCGCTTCTCCGACGGCTCCGCGGTCGCCGCGCACAGCGTGATCCTCGCGACGGGGGTCTCCTACCGCCAGCTCCCGGCGGCCGGGGCGCAGGACCTGACGGGCTGCGGCGTGTTCTACGGTTCGGCGCTGACCGAGGCGCCCGCCTGCCACGGTCAGGACGTGTACATCGTGGGCGGCGCCAACTCGGCCGGGCAGGCGGCGATGTACCTGTCGCGGGGCGCCAAGTCGGTGACGCTGCTGGTGCGCGGGGCCTCGCTGTCCGCGTCGATGTCGCACTACCTCATCCAGCAGATAGAGGAGTCACCGAACATCTCGGTGCGCACGGGCACGGTCGTGGAGGCCGCGCACGGCACGGACCACCTGGAGCGGCTCACCCTGCGCGACCTGGCGAGCGGGCGCGATGAACAGGTCGATGCGCAGTGGGTGTTCGTGTTCATCGGCGCCGCGCCGCTGACCGACTGGCTGGACGGCACGGTGCTGCGGGACGAGGGCGGGTTCATCCTGGCCGGGCCCGATCTCACGGCCGACGGCCGGCCGCCCGCGGGCTGGGAGCTGGACCGGCCGCCGTACCACCTGGAGACCAATGTGCCCGGCGTGTTCGTGGCGGGCGACGCCCGCGCCCAGTCCGCCAAGCGGGTCGCGTCCGCCGTCGGAGAGGGAGCCATGGCCGTGATGCTGGTCCACCGCTACCTGGAGCAGTCGTGAGCGGGCGCGTGATGCCGTGCAGCCCCCGGGAGATCGGCTCCCTGTTCCTGTTCGAGAAGCTGTCGGCCGAGCAGTTGGGCCGGCTGTGCAGCGACGGGCGGGTGGAGCGGTTCGAGCCGGGGCCGGTCTACACCGAGGGTGATCCGGCCACCTGCTTCTTCGTGATGCTCGAGGGTACGGTCGTGCTCTCCCGCCGGGTCGGCGACGACGACGTGGAGGTCGCCCGCACCTCGCAGCGCGGGGTGTACACGGGCGCGATGCAGGCGTACATCGGCGACCGGGTGCGGCAGGTGTACACCAACTCGATGCGTGTCACGGAGCCGACGCGCTTCTTCGTGCTGCCCGCGGACACGTTCGCGAGCATCATGCAGCAGTGGTTCCCGATGGCGGTGCACCTGCTGGAGGGGCTGTTCTTCGGGTCGAAGAACACCCAGGCGGCCATCGGGCAGCGCGAACGGCTGCTGGCGCTGGGCTCGTTGTCCGCCGGTCTCACGCACGAGCTGAACAACCCGGCCGCGGCGGCCGTGCGGGCCACGGCGACGCTGCGCGAGCGGGTGGCGAAGATGCGGCACAAGCTCGCGGTCATCGCGGAGGGGCCCTTCACGCGCGAGCAGTTGGCGGACCTCATCGACATCCAGGAGCGCACGGCCGAGCGGGTGTCCAAGGCCCCCGCGCTCAGTCCGCTGGAGGCCAGCGACCGCGAGGACGCCCTGACCGACTGGCTGGACGACCACGGCGTCGGCAACGGCTGGCAGCTCGCGCCCGCGTTCGTGCAGGCCGGGCTGGACGTCGACTGGCTGGAGCAGGTGGCGGCGGCCGTCGGCGAGGACATCCTGCCCGGCGCCGTGGGGTGGCTCAACTACACGGTGGAGACGGAGCTGCTGATGGACGAGATCGCGGACTCCACCACCCGTGTCTCCCGCCTCGTCGACGCCGCCAAGCAGTACTCGCAGCTGGACCGGGCGCCCTACCAGGTCGCCGACGTGCACGAACTCCTCGACAGCACGCTGCTGATGCTGTCGGGCAAGACGGGCCCGCGGATCAAGGTCGTCAAGGAGTACGACCGGACGCTGCCGCGGATCCCGGCCTACCCGGCCGAGCTGAACCAGGTGTGGACCAACCTGATCGACAACGCGGTCTCGGCCATGGACGGCACGGGCGGCGAGGGCACCCTGACGGTGCGCACGGCGCTCCACGGCGAGCGGCTGCTGGTCGAGTTCCGGGACACCGGGCCCGGGGTGCCGCCGGAGATCCGCGGCCGCATCTTCGACCCGTTCTTCACCACCAAACCGGTGGGCCAGGGCACCGGCCTCGGGCTGGACATCTCCTGGCGGATCGTGGTCAACAAGCACCACGGCAGCCTCGCGGTGGAGTCGGTGCCGGGCGACACGCGCTTCAAGGTCCTGCTGCCGCTGACCGCGACGGACGGCGACGGCACGGCACTGGGTCCCATCCCCGAGGAGACGGTATGAGCGACGACGACCGCGTGGACGGCTTCATCGACCCGGCCGCGGCGCCGAGCGGGCCGGGCTGCGTCGAGTGCGAGGCGGCCGGCGGCTGGTGGTTCCACCTGCGGCGCTGTGCGCTGTGCGGGCACGTCGGCTGCTGCGACGACTCCCCCGGCAAGCACGCCGGCGCCCACTACCGGGCCACGGGGCATCCGGTGATCCGCAGCTACGAGCCGGGCGAGGAGTGGTTCTGGAACTTCGCGACGGAGGAGCTGTACGACTCCGGTCCGCCGCTGGCGCCCCCGGCCGCCCACCCGGCCGGCCAGCCGGTTCCGGGCCCGGCGGGACGGGTCCCGCACGACTGGGCGCGGACCCTGCGCTGAGCGGCGGCCGGCGGGGCCCCGCGGGACGCAGGATGCCCCGCCGGGAGCGGGGCATCCAGGTCACGGGTCCGGGGGTCCGTCAGGGACGGGCCGCCGGGGTGTTGGCGGCGGTGACGTTGACCGCCGCCCAGGCCGAGTCCACCGTGCGGTACTCGGTGCTGTTCGCGCCGTAGAGGTCCTTGGCCGCCTGCAGCGTCGCGACGCGCGCGTCGTGGAAGTCGGTCGTGGAGACCATGTAGCGGGTCAGCGCCCGGTAGAAGATCGCGGTGGCCTTGGTGCGGCCGATGCCGCGCACCGACAGTCCGCCGTAGGTCGGCGAGTCGTAGGCCACGCCGCCGATCGTCTTGCGGCCGCTGCCCTCCGCGAGCAGGTAGTACGCGTGCGAGGAAACCCCGGAACCGGCATGCACCTCGGTGTAGTACACCGACGGCGACCAGTAGTCGATCGCGCCCTCGAGGGTGTCGAGGGAGGGGTGGTCGAGGCGGCGCAGGAACTTCTGCGCCAGGCCCAGCTTCTCGCCGAGGAGGTAGTTCGGCGGGTTCTTCGGGTTGTCGGCGAAGAACTCGACGTTGGAGCCGAAGATGTCGGCGAGCGACTCGTTCAGCGACCCCGGTTCGCCGTACTGGTTGCCGGCGGCGTCCACCCGGGTGGGCTCCAGCCGGGCGGTGGAGTCCACGACTCCGTGGGTCAGTTCGTGGCCGGTGACGTCGAGGGCGACGAGCGGCTTCTTGAACATCTGGCCGTCGCCGTCGCCGTACAGCATGCAGTCGCACGTCGGGTCCCAGAACGCGTTCGCGATCCCGTTGCCGAAGTGCACCATGGCCTTGGCGCCCTTGGAGTTGTTCTCGATGCCCTTGCGGCCGAAGGTCTTCTTGTAGAAGTCCAGCGTCTTGCTGATGCCGTACTGGGCGTCGACGGCGGCGGTGACGCGGTTGGAGACGGCGCCGTTGCCCCACTTGTTGTTCGTGCTGGTGATCTTCGTGCCGCGCGCGAAGCTCTCCTGCAGCTGGTTCCTGGCGTCCCGGGTCTCCGTGCCGTAGCGCGTGGGGTCGGCCAGCACGAAGCCGGTCCGGGCCGTCTGCGTGGTGGTCAGGGCGACCGGGCCGACGAACAGGGACGCGCCGCTGCCCGTGGTGGTGCGCGGGTAGCGGCCGGAGGAGAGGGAGGTGCGGCCGAGCGAGTCGAGCGAGCCGGGCGGCGGGACGCTGCCCCTCGTCGGCAGGGTTCCGCTCTGGCGGCTCAGGGTGGCGCGCAGCTTCGGCGACAGGAACTCGTCGCTGTCGGGTGTGTTGCTGCGCACCTTGCCGGTGACGGCGTCGATGACGACCGTCCGCGAGCGGGCTCCCTCGGTGGTGGCGCTGTCGGTGACGTGGACCTGGTAGGCGAGCGCCGGGGCGCCGCCGCGGGCGTCCACCACGAGCTGGGCGGTGCCCGCCTCGCCCTTGGCCGTGGAGGCGGCCTTGGCGGCGGCCTGCGCGGGCGTCACCGCGGCGCGGGTGGTGGCGGGCTCGACCGTCCGGTCGGAGGCCCGGGTGACACCGGTGTACGCCAGGTTCCGGTTCAGGTGGACGACGAGGTCGCCGCCGAGCACCGTCATGCCCCGGTGGGCGCGGACGAAGCGGACGTGACGGGCGCCCTCGGGGTCGATCATCACGTCCTGGGCGCGCAGTTCGTCCCCCTGGACGACGCCGGTCGCCGACGCGTGGGCGAAGGCGGCGGCGCGGGCGGCACTCACCACCGTGGCGGTGGAGGTGCTGGCGGCCGACACCGTGCGGCCCGGCCCCTTGGCGGGGGCGGCCACTGCCGGGCCGGCCAGGCCCGTGACGGCCGTCGTCGCGGCGACGGCGACCGCCACGTTGCGTATGTGGGGTCTGTGCACTCTTGAGGGTTCCTTCGGTGGTGAAGGCGGCCGGGCTCACCAACCGCCCCGACGCATGGCGCGGTTGCGCCATGAGGGCCGGTCGGGCCCCGGAAAGAAACCCTTGTGGGCAAGCCATGCACATGTAAAGCACGAATGATCCATTCCGTGCCGCCCAGGGCAATCCTTTGCCAATCCAGTCCCACTCGGTGATCAACGAGTGATCGGTGAGTGACCAACTGTGTGTCGTACGGGGAGATGTGACGCGATACGAGATGGTTGCCTCGATCGAATGTGATCAATCTCGCAACGGCCCCCACGCCGGCGGAGACGGAGACGGGAGCGGACACGTATGGCCTCACGCACGACGTGCACGAGCGCGGTGCTCGGATCGCTGGTACTGACCCTGCTCACCGGGCCGGCGCGGGCGGCGGACGGCGCCCCGAGGACGCCGGCGCCGGACACCCCCGCGCTCCCGGCCCCCGCCGCCCCCGCGCTCCCGGCCCGCGGTGCCCCGGCGGCCCACGCACTGCCCGCCCCGGACACCGCGGCGCTGGACGGCCTCCTGCGCACCGCGCTCACCCGGGGCGCGCCCGGTGCGATGGCCCGGGTCGACGACCACCGCACGGCCTACGACGACCACGCCACCGTCCACCAGGCGACCGAGGGCAGTGCCGACCGCGGTGACGCGCGGGCGATGGACACCGCCGACCGCTTCCGCATCGGCAGCGTCACCAAGACGTTCACCGCCGTCGTCCTGCTGCAACTGGCCGCCGAGGGCCGGGTGCGGCTCGACACCTCCGTCGACCACTACCTGCCGGGGCTGCTGCCCGACGACCGGATCACGGTGCGCCACGTGCTGGGCCACCGCAGCGGCCTGTACGACTACACCGAGGACCTCTTCGCCGCCACGGTCCCGGGCTTCGAGGCCGTGCGCACCCAGGTCTTCACCTACCGCCAGCTGCTGGACCGGTCCCTGCGCCACCCGCGCACCCACGCGCCCGGCGCCGCCTACGCCTACTCCAACACCAACTACGTCGTCGCCGGCCTGCTCGTCGAGAAGCTGACGGGCCACCCGGTGCGCACCGAGTACGAGAACCGCATCATCAAGCCCCTGAAACTGAGCGACACCTTCTACGTCCACCCCGACACGCAGATCCCCGGCCGCCACGCCCACGGCTACCTCACGCCGGACGAGGCGAAGGGCGCCCTGGTGGACGCCACCGACCAGACGGCGTCGTGGGCGCAGAGCGCGGGCGCGCTCATCTCCTCCACCCGCGACCTGAACACCTTCTTCTCCGCGCTGCTGGGCGGCCGGCTGCTGCCCGCCGCCCAGCTGACCGAGATGGAACGCTGGAACCCCGCGGGCACCGCCCAGGCCTACGGGCTCGGACTGCGCCGCCGCGACCTGTCCTGCGGGATCTCGGTGTACGGGCACACCGGGACGGTGCAGGGCTTCTACACCTACGCCTTCACCAGCAAGGGCGGACTGCGCAGCCTGGCCGCGGTCGCCAACACCTCCAACAACGGCGCGGTGCACGAGACGATGCTGGCCACCCTGGAGGCCGCGTTCTGCGGCAGGAAGGCCGCCGCGCGCCCCGCCACCCCGCCGCCGCGGACGGCCCCGGTGCACGACCTCGCGCGGTGAGCCGGCCCGCGATCTTGGCGGAATCAGTCCTTCCGGGCCAGGATGCCCCCATGAAGGGTGATCTCTTTTCCAGTGAGCACGTGGTGCGGCCCGCGACCGCACCGGGCATGTACGTCGAGAACGCCAAGTGCGTCAGATACGTGGTGAACGGCGAGATGCTGGCCCGCCAGGGCGCCATGGTGGCCTGGCGCGGCAGCCTCCAGTTCGAACGCAAGGGCCAGGGCGTGGGCGGCATGCTCAAGCGCGCGGTCACCGGGGAGGGACTGGCGCTGATGTCGGTGCGCGGACAGGGCGAGGCCTGGTTCGCCCACGAGGCGCAGAACTGCTTCATCGTCCAGCTCGACCCGGGCGACGAGTTCACCGTCAACGGGCGCAACGTCCTGTGCTTCGACGCCTCGTTGTCGTACGAGATCAAGACGGTCAAGGGGTCGGGCATCGCGGGTGGCGGCCTGTTCAACAGCGTCTTCACCGGGCAGGGCAGGCTCGGCCTGGCGTGCGAGGGCAACCCGCTGGTCATACCGGTCACCCCCGACCAGCCGGTCTACGTCGACACGGACGCGGTCGTCGGCTGGACCACCCGCCTGCAGACGTCGCTGCACCGCTCGCAGTCCATCGGCTCGATGCTGCGCGGCGGCTCCGGCGAGGCGGTGCAGCTGATGCTCCAGGGCGAGGGCCACGTCGTCGTCCGCCCCAGCGAGGCGACCCCGCACAAGGCCCAGCAGCACTGAGCACCGAACCGCCGGACACGTGTTGACCTGCGGGGCACCGACGGGTGAGGCTCGGGGTGGCGCGGATTCCCGCCCCGCGCCGGGAGGATGAACCGCCTTGATCGGCATCTCGCAGATCGAAACCACGGCCGAACGGATCGCCGGTCATCTCGTGCGCACTCCGACCGTGCCGAGCCCCGGCCTGTCCGCGCTGCTCGGCATCCCGGTGACCGCGAAACTGGAGCTGCTCCAGCGCACCGGCTCGTTCAAGGCGCGCGGCGCGACGGCGAAGCTGCTCTCGCTCGACGAGACGGAGCGGGCGGCGGGCGTGGTGGCGGTCAGCGGCGGCAACCACGGCATCGCGCTCGCGGTGATGGCCGCCGCCCTCCAGGTGAAGGCCACCGTCGTCATGCCCCGCACGGCACCGGCCCGGTCCCTGAGGATCGCGGAGGAGACGGGCGCGTCGCTGCATCTGACCGACGGCATGGACGAGGCCTTCGCGACGGCGGCGCGGCTGCGCGACGAGGGGCTCACCCTCGTCCATCCTTTCGACGACCCGGTCGTGATCGCGGGGCAGGGCACCGTGGGACTGGAGTTCGCCCAGGACGCCGGTCCGCTCACGGACGTGCTGGTGAGCGTCGGGGGCGGCGGGCTGATCGCGGGCGTCGCCGCGGCGCTGCGCGCGCTCCGCCCCGGGGTGCGGGTGTGGGGTGTGGAGACCGAGGGCGCCCAGGCCATGTCGCAGGCGCTCGCGGCGGGCGGGCCGGTGCCGGTCGGCCTCTCCTCGATCGTCACCACGCTGAGCGCCCCCTCGGTGTCGCAGCTGACGTACGAGCACGCCCGCGACCTGGTCGAGGAGGTGCTCGTGGTCCCGGACCGGGCCGCCGTCCAGGGCGTGCTCGACCTCGCCGAGCACGCCAAGGTGTGGACGGAGCCCGCGGCCGGCTGTCTGCTGCCGGCCGCCCACCTGGTGCGGGAGCGGGTCGGCGCCGACGCGCGGCTGGGGCTGGTGGTGTGCGGCGGCAACGCGTCGGCCAGTGACATCGCGCAGTGGGCGGACCGGTTCGGGCTGCACCGATAGGGCCGTTTCCGGGGGCGCCGGCCGGGGACTCGGCCACCATGGTGCAAATCGGATACACGATGATGACCGAGCAGGCCGGTCCGCGTGAGCTGGTGGACCACGTGGTGCGGGCCGAGGAGGTCGGCTTCGACTTCTCGGTCATCTCGGACCACTACTTCCCGTGGCTGCGTGCGCAGGGTCACGCGCCGTACGCGTGGAGCGTGCTGGGGGCGGCGGCTCAGGCGACCTCGCGGATCCCGCTGATGACGTACGTGACCTGCCCGACCTTCCGCTACCACCCGGCGGTCGTGGCGCAGAAGGCGGCGACGGTGCAGTTGCTGGCGCAGGGCAGGTTCCGGCTCGGACTGGGGTCGGGCGAGAACCTCAACGAGCATGTGGTGGGCGGCGGCTGGCCCTCGGTGGACGTGCGCCACGAGCGTCTCGAAGAGGCCGTCGAGATCATCCGGGCGCTGTTCCAGGGCGGGCATGTCACCCGGCACGGCGCGCACTTCGACGTGGAGTCGGCCCGGCTGTGGGACCTGCCGGACGAGCCGCCGCCCATCGGCATCGCGGTCTCCGGCGAGCAGTCCTGCAGGCTCGCCGGGCACCTCGCCGACCTGGTCATCGCCACCGAGCCGAAGGCGGGGCTGCTGGAGGCCTTCGACCGGCACGGCGGCGAGGGCAAACCCCGGGTGGGGCAACTGCCCGTCTGCTACGACACCGACCGGGACGCGGCGATCGGGCGCGCGCACGAGCAGTTCCGCTGGTTCGGCAGCGGCTGGAAGGTCAACTCCGAGCTGCCGCACCCGGACTCGTTCGACGCGGCGACCCAGTTCGTCACCCGGGACGACGTCGCCGAGTCGATCCCGTGCGGCGACGATCCGGAGGCGTTCGTGGAGGCCGTACGTCCCTACGCGGAGGCCGGGTTCACGGAGGTCGCGCTGGTCCAGATCGGCGGCCGGTCGCAGGAGCCTTTCCTGGACTGGTCGGCGAAGGCCCTGCTGCCGGCGCTGCGGGACGCCTTCGGCTGAGCCGCCCGGCGCGCTCACCGAGGCCGCGGGGCGGGCCGGCGCTCAGCGGGACGTGTGGCGGCGCCTGGCCCACAGCGGCAGCACGAACCAGCACAGCAGGTACCAGCCGACGACCGGCGCGACCAGCCACGGCACCAGCCCGTCGTGCGTGGCCACCCGGAGGACGAGCAGCAGCGAGGCGGTCATGGTGGCCAGCAGCAGCACCAGGCCGACGAAGGTCATCCGGGACGCCCAGCGGACCGCCTGGGGCTTGACCCGGCGCCCGGAGACCAGGCGGTGCAGGGAGACGGGGCCGATGAGCGCGCCGGTCGCGGCGGCGCCCAGGACGACCGTCACGACGTAGATGGTGCGGTCGGCGGGGGCGAGCGTCGCGTACTTGGGCTGGAACACCACGGTGAGCAGGAAACCGAAGAGGATCTGGACCCCGGTCTGGGCGACCCGCACCTCCTGGATCAGCTCCACCCACATACGGTCGGCCCGCTCCTCCTGTGTCTCGTCGCGTCCCCGGCGCCGCCGTTCCTCCGCCGCCCGCTCCGTCGCCATCGCACCGCCTCCCGGACCCGTGGCCCAGCCCCTCGGCGGGCCGGGCTCCCCCCGCGTCTTCCCCGCAGGGCGGGAAACCTGCCGCACGGTCCGGCACGCCGGGCGCCCGGACGGCGGTGGGCGGCCGGCGCGTCTACCAGCGGCTCTCCACCTGGTCCTTGATCCGCCGCTCGTAGAGGTCGCGGATCGCGGCCACCGTCTCCTCGGGCAGCGGCGGCAGCTTGCCGACGGCGGCGTTGGCGCGGGCCTGCCGCGCCGAGCGTGCGCCCGGGATGACGGTGGTGACGCCGGGCTGCTGGATGATCCAGCGCAGGGCGAGCTGGGCCGGGGTGCAGCCCTCGGGGGCGAGCGCGGCGAACTCGGCCGCGGCCTCCACTCCGGTGGCGAAGTCCACGCCGGAGAAGGTCTCGCCCTGGTCGAACGCCTCTCCGTGCCGGTTGTAGGTGCGGTGGTCGTCGGCCGGGAAGACGGTGTCCTTGGTGTATTTGCCCGAGAGCAGGCCGGAGGCGAGCGGCACCCGCGCGATGATGCCGACGCCCGCCTCCCGCGCGGCGGGCAGCACCTCGCGCAGCGGCTTCATGCGGAACGGATTGAGGATGATCTGCACGCCGGCCACGTTCGGCCGGGCGATCGCCGTCAGCGCCTCGGCGCAGGTCTCCACACTGACGCCGTAGGCGGCGATCCGCTCCTCCTCGACGAGGGTGTCGAGCGCGTCGAAGACCGCGTCCGTGGAGTACACGGACGTCGGCGGGCAGTGCAGCTGCACGAGGTCGATGCGGTCGACGCCGAGGTTGCGGCGGGAGCGGTCGTTCCAGGCACGGAAGTTGTCCAGGACGTAGTGCTCGGGGATCTGCTCGACGCGCCGGCCCATCTTGGTCGCGACGAGCACGTGCAGGTCGGGGCGGCTGCTGAGGAAGGTGGCGATGGTCTGCTCGCTGCGCCCGTCGCCGTAGACGTCCGCGGTGTCGAAGAAGGTCACGCCCGCCTCGGCGGCGGCCTCCAGTACGGCGAGGGCTTCCTTGTCGTCGACCTCGCCCCAGTCGGCGCCCAGTTGCCAGGTGCCGAGGCCGACGACCGAGGCGTGCTGGCCGGACCTGCCGAATTCACGTTCGTTCATGCCGTCAGTCTGTCACCCGGCGCCCGCCGGAACGGCGTTCGCGCGGCCCGCGCAGGCGGACAGCGGCACGGCGGCACGGCGGACCGAGGGGTTCAGCGGGCGTGTGGTTCAGCGCGCCTGTGAGCGGGCCTGCACCGTCCGGGCGACCCTTGGTCCGAGCCACCGCTTCAGCCGTCGCGCCACCGCGAGCCGGCCGGCCGCCTTGTCGATGCCGTAGTAGAGCTGCGGCGGGACGTGGGGCAGCAGCGGTGAGTGGCGCTGGCCGAGCAGCGCGAACATGCGGTGCGGGGGCAGGTGGATGTAGCGGGGCAGGTTCTCGTACCACTGGGCGCTGTGCCGGGCCGCGCTCTGGACGGGCAGCAGGGCGAAGCGGCGTTCACGCTCGTAGGCGGCGAGGGCCGGCCCGAGGCCGGCGTGTGCGCGCAGGGCGCCGGCCAGGCAGATCGCGTCCTCCAGCGCGAGGGTGGTGCCGGCACCGACCGAGTAGTGCGTGGTGTGGGCGGCGTCGCCGAGCAGGACCAGGCCGTCGCGGTACCAGGTGCGGTTCGTGAGGGTGCGGAAGGTGAGCCACGGCGCGCTGCCCGCGCCCGCCGTGCGGCCGATGAGCGGATGTCCGTCGAGCACCCCGGCGAAGACCTTCTCCAGCAGGGCCGACGTGCCGGCCTCGTCGAGCCGGTCGAGCCCCAGGCCGGTGAAGGTCCGGGCGGAGCACTCGACGACGCAGGTGCTGTGCGCGTCGTCGTACGCGTAGCCGTAGCACCAGATCCAGCCGTGGCCGGTCTCGACGAAGGCGAAGGTGAAGGCGTCGAAGACCTTCGTGGTGCCGAGCCAGAGGTAGCGGTTGCGGCCGAGGTGGGTGCGGGTGCCGAAGTGCGCGGCGTGCCGGGTGCGCAGCGCGCTGTGCACGCCGTCCGCGGCGACCACGAGGTCGGCGGCGGGCAGGTCGTCGGCGGTGACCTCGCTCTCGAACTCCACCCGTACGCCCAGGGCGCGGGCCCGGTCGGCGAGGATCTCCAGGAGCCGGTGCCTGCCGATGCCGAAGCCCTCATCGCCGCGGTGACGGGTCGTCAGGTCTCCGACGCGGGCGACGCCGTCGCGCCAGCGGACGGAGTGCGCCCGCACGGCAGCCGCCGACTCGGGGTCGTGGGTGTGCAGCAGGTCGAGCAGCCCCTGCCAGTACGTGACGCCCCAGCCGTAGGTCGAGCCCTCGGGGTTGCGTTCGTGGACGGTGATGTCGTGGGACGGGTCCTGCCGCTTGAGCAGGATGGAGAGGTACAGGCCGGCGGGCCCGCCGCCGACGCAGGCGACCTTCACGTACACCCCTGAGGCTACCGAGAGTGGTCGATGGGCAACGAAGGGTAACAGAAAGTAAGTCTCTCGCCACGCACCGTCACCGACACTCCCGCCCGTGCTCCCGCTCGTCGTGGGACAGGCCTGTCCCACGACGTGGGCCCGGGCCGGTCAGGCCTCGGCCGTGCGGCACTCCGGGTGGCCCCAGCCCTGGGCGTTCTTGGCGATGGACTCGCCGGCGGCGTAGGAGCGACCGCACAGGCAGCGGCCGGGGAACTTCGCCTTGATCGTGCGCGAGGAGGCGGAGGAGGCGGTGGCGCCGGAGCGGCGGGGGGCCTTGCGGCGCGGCGCGGCGGCCTTGGGGGTGTCGGGCGAGGACGGGGGTTCCGGTGAGCCGAGTGCGCTGCCGGCCGGTTCCTGCACGCGGGCGGCCTGGCTGGCGGCGCGGTCGGCGAAGTCGTTGAGCGGGTCGCCGTCCACCTGGTGGGCGGGGACGTAGCGGAAGTCGACGCAGCGGCCGTCGAGCAGTTCGTCGATCCGCACGACGAGTTCCTGGTTGGCCACGGGTTTGCCCGCGGCCGTCTTCCAGCCGTTGCGCTTCCAGCCCGGCAGCCAGGTGGTGACGGCCTTCATCGCGTACTGGGAGTCCATGCGGACCTCGAGCGGTGTGTCCGGGTCGGTCGCCGAGAGGAGCCGTTCCAGGGCGGTCAGCTCGGCGACGTTGTTGGTGGCGGTGCCGAGGGCACCGGCCTCCCAGCGGGCCGCGGTCCCGGTGTCGTCCGAGACCACCCACGCCCAGCCCGCCGGACCCGGATTCCCCTTCGAGGCCCCGTCGCAGGCGGCCACCACTCGTTCACGCATGGGCTCGATGATGCCACGGCCCGGCCGGTGCCCGTGCCCTCGCCCGACGGACCCCTACGAGACGTCCTCGACCTGCGGTTTCTCCCCCTTCGTGGTGGTGATGTCGATCACGGAGAAGTGGGCGCCCTGCGGGTCGCCGAGCACCGCCGTCCGGCCGAAGGGGCTGTCCGCCGGGCCGTAGCGCACCACGCCGCCCAGGCGGGTGGCGGCGGCGGCCGCGGCGTCGCAGTCGGCCACCATGAAGTACACGTTGAGGTACGAGGGCACCTCGGGCGGGAAGTCGCCGGTCATGCGCATCCGGCCGAGCACCGTGTCGTCGCCGAGGTCGAACGTGCGGAAGTCGATGGCGTCGTCCTGGAGCTGCTTGGCGGTGTAGCCGAAGACCGAGGTGAGGAAGGTGTCCGCCGTGCCGGGCTCGCGGGTGAGGAGTTCGGCCCAGCAGTAGGCGCCGGGGACCCCGGTGACCTCGAACCCTTCGTGGGTGCCGCCCTGCCACACGCCGAACACGGCGCCGCTTGGCTCGCGCGCCAGGCACATGGTGCCGAAGTCGCCGACCCGCATCGGCTCCATGAGCACCTCGCCGCCGTGGTCGCGGATGCGGTGCGCGGTGGCCGCCGCGTCGGGCGAGGCGAAGTACAGGCACCACTGGGACTGCCCCTCCTGCCCGGGCATCGGCGGTACGACGGCCGCCACCGCCCTGCCGTCCACGTAGGCCTCGGTGTAGTTGCCGTACTCCGAGGACGACTCGCCGAAGGTCCAGCCGAGGACCTCGCCGTAGAAGGTCTTGGCCTGCTCGACGTCGGTGAACATCGCGTCGGCCCAGCAGGGGGTTCCCTCAGGTCGTACCGCCATGGCTGCGGCCCTCTTCCGGTCGGTGGCTCGTCCGCCTCCTCACGCTAGCCACCCGCGCGGGCCGGCGCGCGGCGGGAAGCGGCCGCCTCAGAGCGCGCGCAGGCCCCGGTCGGCGAAGGCGATCAGCCACTCGAAGCTCTCGTCGACGTCGGCGCTCCACTGGAAGCCGCCCGCCGACTGCAGGGTGGCGAAGCCGTGGCAGAGGCTGCGGAGCATGCGCAGGGCGTGGTCCACGTCGGACTCCGCGACGGTGTAGCCGCGCAGGACCGCCATGAACGCGTCGAGCAGCCTTTGGCCGGAGGCGGCCAGGGGATCGTCCGGGCCGGACGGTTCCACGCCGATCGTCGCGGCGTACCGGCCGGGGTGCTCCAGGACGAAGGCGCGGAAGGCGCGTGCCGCGGCGGCCAGGGCGTCGCGGCCCGCGCGGCCCTGGACCGCGCTGCCGACGGCGTCGGCGGCCTGGCCGAGCGCCAGGGCGGCGATCCGCCGGTTGAGGTCCTCCTGGCCGCCGACGTGCTTGTAGAGGGAGGGCGTGCGTACGCCGAGCCGTTCGGCCAGCAGGCCCATGGTCAGGCGGGCGAGGCCCACCTCGTCGGCGACGGCGGCGCCGGCCGCGACGACGGCCGCCGGGTCCAGTCCGGCCCTAGGCACGGGCCGCCTCCGTCCCGAGGAAGGCGAGCACGAGCGAGAGCACCTGGTCGGGGAACTGGTCGTGCGGGTAGTGCCCGGCGCCTTCGATCATCTCCAGGCGGCCGATGCCGGCGGGCAGGGCGTCGACGATCGCGGAGCCCTCGGCGTGCGGGTCGGCCCAGTCGGGGTCGAGGGTGCCCATCACGACCAGGACCGGACGGCGGACCTCGCCCAGGTGCGCTCCCGCGTCGGCGGGGTCGGTGCGGCCCATGCCCTGCATGGCCTTCATCCGGCCCGGCTCGCGCAGCAGGGTCTCGAAGCGGCCGAGCCGCTCGGCCCAGTCGGCCGGCTTGACTCCGGGGTAGGCGATGTCGAGGTAGGAGCGCCACAGCGGCACGCTGCCGAACACGCCCGCGCCGAGCAGTCGCAGCATGCCCTGCCGGAACCGTTTCACCCGCAGGTCGCCGAGGCGGATCGACTGCTTGCGGGTGAAGGGCGCCAGTTCGACGACGCCGGTGACCAGTGAGGGTTCCCGGACGGCGGCGATGGTGGCGGCGCCGCCGGAGATCGAGTGGCCGACGAGCACGGCCGGGCCGCCCAGGTGGCGGACGACGGCGAGCAGGTCGCCGGCGATGGCGGTGCGGCTCCAGTCCTGGAAGGCGGTGCCGGACTCGCCGCAGCCGCGCAGATCGACCGCGGCGACCCGGTGGCCCGCGGCGGCCAGGGGCGGGATCAAGGCGCGGTAGGCGGCTCGGCTGTCGCCCATGCCGTGCGCGAGGACGACCAGCGGGCCGGAGCCCGCCACCTCGTAAGCGATCGTGCCGCCGTCGACGGCCAGGTACTCGGTCATGACGCCCTCCTTGGCTAACCTCGTTAGCCAAAAGCTAATGTCATTAACCAAGCTTGTCAACGCCTGCCGGACGGCCGGCCCACTCCCCCGGACCCGTGTCCGCCGGGGCGTCGTCGCCACCGGCCCACGCCGACAGCCCCGAGCAGGCCAGCAGCATCACCAGGTAGACGGACCTGGTGAGCTGCTCCC
>NZ_JBHJUW010000068.1:0-43405 GCF_042268205.1 Streptomyces sp. NPDC056160 | reverse complement strand
CGCGGGGGGGGGCCGCCCGCGGCGGTCCCGGCGCCCGCCGGTGACGTCACCGAGCGGCCGGGCGCGCCCTGCCCGCTCGCACCCGGCCGGGGCTTCGTGCCCGTCGCGGAGGCGGACGGCGAGGCCTGACCCGACGCCGACGCCGAGGCCTTCGCCGCGCGCACACCCGCGCTGTCCCCGGAGGCGTCGCCGAGCGGCCGTGCCGTGCCCGTCGCGCCCCTGTCCGCGTCCGGGCTCGCGGTGCCGCCGTCGGCCGCCGCGTCGCCCGCCGCCTCGGGGCCCCGTCCCGCCAGGCCCGGCAGGACGGGTGCGTCGGAGCCCAGTTCGGCCAGGCTCAGCCCGCCCGCCGCGAGCACGAACCCCGCGGTGATCAGCAGGGCCTTGCGGCGCCGCCTGCGATGGGCCGCGGCCTTGCGGTCACGCCGGCTCGCCCTCCCGGCGCGGCTCCCGCCCGTACGCTCGTCGGCACTCCCGCCCGTAAGCTCGTCGGTATTCCCGCCCGTAAGCTCGTCGGCACTCCCGCCCGGGCGCCCGTCGGTACTCCCGCCCGTACGCCCGTCGGTGCTCCCGCCAGGGCCGCCCGCGTGGTCGCCCGCGCTCCCGCCCTGCCGTGCCCGGCGGCGTGCCGCGCGGCCCGGCGCCGGGGCGTGACCGGCCTCGCCGTCCGGCTGCTCCGTGGCCGCGAACCCGGCGTACCGCGCGGGGGGTTCGGCCTCCTCCGCGTGCGCCGGGAGGGATTCGGCCGGGGTACCGCACCCCGGGCAGGCGAGGGCGCCGTTGAGATGGCGTCGGCACGGGGGGCAGTAGTTCATGACGCGGGAAGACTAAGTTGCGGGCGGGTGCCGTTCCTAGGGGCGTCTGTGAAGGTTCCATGGGGAACGAGCGGGCTTGCCGAAACCGTTACCGGTCCGCCCCATTGACACTCCCCGCACCCCGTCCTTACTGTCACGCCAGCATTTCGAACGCGTGACGAAATATCGAACACAGCGAAGGGCAACCGCCGTGCGCATCACCGGAATCAGCACACACGTGGTCGGGACGCCGTGGCGCAACCTGACCTACGTCCAGGTGCACACCGACGAGGGGGTCACGGGGGTCGGCGAGACCCGGATGCTGGGTCGCACCGACGCGCTGGTCGGCTACCTGCGGGAGGCCGAGGCCAACCACATTCTCGGTTCCGACCCCTTCGCCGTCGAGGACCTCGTGCGCCGGATGAAGTACGGCGACTACGGCCGCGCGGGCGAGATCGTCATGTCCGGCATCGCGGTCGTGGAGATGGCGTGCTGGGACATCAAGGGCAAGGCGCTGGGCGTCCCGGTCTGGCAGCTGCTCGGCGGGAAGGTGACCGACAAGGTCAAGGCGTACGCCAACGGCTGGTACACGACCGAGCGGACCCCGGAGGCGTACCACAAGGCCGCGCAGGGGGTCATGGAGCGCGGGTACCGGGCGCTGAAGATCGACCCGTTCGGCACCGGGCACTTCGAGCTGGACCACGAACAGACCCTCTACGCCGTCTCGCTGATCGAGGCCGTACGGGACGCCATCGGTCCGGACGCCGAGCTGATGCTGGAGATGCACGGCCGCTTCTCCCCCGCCACCGCCGTCCGGCTCGCCCGGGAGATGGCGCCCTTCAAGCCGGCCTGGCTGGAGGAGCCGGTGCCGCCGGAGAACCTGAAGGCGCTGGAGAAGGTCGCCTCGAAGGTGGACGTACCGGTCGCCACGGGTGAACGCATCCACGACCGGATCGAGTTCCGCGAGCTGTTCGAGAGCCAGGCCGTCGACATCATCCAGCCGGACGTCGGCCACATCGGCGGCATCTGGGAGACCCGCAAGCTGGCGGCCACCGCCGAGACGCACTACATGCTGGTGGCCCCGCACAACGTCGGCGGGTCCGTGCTGACCGCCGCCTCCCTCCAGGTCGGGTTCACCACCCCCAACTTCAAGATCCTGGAGCACTTCAACGACTTCGCGGACGCGGAGATCAAGAAGGTGGTCAAGGGCGCCCCGCAGGTCGACCCGGAGGACGGCTGCTTCCACCTCTCCCAGGCGCCCGGCCTCGGGGTGGAGCTGGACGTCGACGCGGCGGCCGAGTTCCCGCAGCAGCAGGCCCGGTTCGACCTGTGGGCCGAGGGCTGGGAGACGCGCAGGCCCAAGGGCACCCAGTGAGCACCGCCGTCGTCGTCCGGGCACCGGGCGAGCACCGGCTCGTACCGCACACGCCCCGCGAGCCGGGTCCGGGCGAGGCCCTGGTCGCGGTGCACGCGGTCGGCGTCTGCGGCAGCGACCGCGAGGTGTACCAGGGCAACCGGCCCGAGGGGTACGTCCGTTACCCGCTGACGCCCGGCCACGAGTGGTCCGGCACGGTGCGCGCGGTGGGCGCCGGGGTGCCCGGCCATCTGATCGGCCGCAAGGTCGTCGGGGAAGGCTTCCGCAACTGCCAGGTCTGCGACCGCTGCCACGCCGGCCAGACCACCCTGTGCACCGCGGGGTACGAGGAGACCGGCTTCACCCGGCCCGGCGCGATGGCGGGCACGCTCACGCTGCCGGCCCGGCTGCTGCACGTCCTGCCCGACGGCGCCGACCTGAGTGCCGCCGCCCTGCTGGAGCCCGCCGCGTGCATCGCCGCCGCCGTGCTGAAGGCCGGGGCCCGGCCGGGCGAGCGGGTGGCCGTCGTCGGCACCGGCACGCTCG
Organism: Streptomyces sp. NPDC056160; assembly: GCF_042268205.1. Taxonomy (NCBI): domain Bacteria; kingdom Bacillati; phylum Actinomycetota; class Actinomycetes; order Kitasatosporales; family Streptomycetaceae; genus Streptomyces; species Streptomyces sp. NPDC056160. Next base: position 40,714 of record NZ_JBHJUW010000068.1, on the reverse strand, counting down.
GGATGTTCGCGGTGCAGTTCCTGAAGGCCCTCTCCCCCGCCGAGCTGCTGGTGGTGGGCGTCCACGACGAGCGGGAGGCCCTGTCGCGGCGGTTCGGCGCCACGGACTTCCGTACCAAGGACGATCCCGCGCTGCCGGACGGCTTCGACGCGGTCGTCGAGACCGCCGGGTCCGCGGACGCGGCGCGCACCGCCGCCGCGCTGCCACGGCGCGGCGGACGGCTGGTGCTGACGGGCATCCCGGCGCCGGGCGCCGAAGGACTCGACCCGACCGACCTGGTGGTGCGGCAACTGGAGGTGCACACCGTCTTCGGGGCGCCGCCGGACGCCTGGGCGCACACCGTCCGGGTGTTCGCGGCCGGCCTGCTCGATCCGCTGCCCCTGGTCACCCACGAACTCCCGCTCACCGAGTTCGCGCGCGCCGTCGAGCTGGCCGGGTCCGGTGATCCCGGGGTCGGCAAGGTCCTGCTGCGCCCGTGAACCGTGCCTCGGTCCGCCCGCGGCCGTTTATCGGTCCGCCCGTGACCGGCCATCGGCTCGCCCGTGACCGTGCACCGGTCCGTGCGTGGCCGTACGCCGGGCCCTTCCTGACCGTACGCCGGTCACGGGGCGACCCGAGGGCCCGCCGACGGCGTACCACCGCTCCTTTCCACGCCCCGAGCCGCGAACCTTGTTCGAAATATCGGACGGATGCCCGGCTCGCTCAAGACCTCTAAGGACAGCTCGTGACCGACGCTCCCGACACGGCGGCCCGCAGGCCCGGTGAGCCGGCGCTCACCGCGCTCGGCCTGGCCGCCCCCGCCCCCGATCCCGCCGACGCCTCCCCGCACACCTTCCCCGGCGGGGGCCGCTGGCGCACCGAGATCCCCTCGTGCGAGGGCCCCGAGGCGCTGGCGGTGGTCCTGAAGGAGTCCTCGCGGCTCGACGTCCCGATCCACCGCATCAGCCAGGGCAGCGGCGTGTGGATGCTGACCGACGCCGAGATCACGGAGATGGTCGGGGCGACCGCCGAACGCGGCATCGAGCTGTGCCTGTTCACCGGTCCGCGCGGCACCTGGGACACCGGCGCCTCGGTGCGCTCCGACTCGCGCGGCGCGGGGCTGCGCGCCCGCGGCCACGACGCGGTCGCCGGGTGCGTCGAGGACGCCGTACGGGCGACGGAACTTGGCGTCAAGTGCCTGCTCGTCGCCGACGAAGGCGTGCTGTGGACGCTGCACCGGGCGCGGCTGGCAGGCATCGTCCCGGCCGACACCACCCTGAAGGTGTCCGCGCTGATCGGTCCGGTCAACCCGGCCTCGTACGCCGTCTACGAGCACCTTGGCGCCGACTCCGTCAACGTGCCCAGCGACCTGACGCTGACTCACCTCACGGAGATCCGGCGGGTGTCGGCGGCCCCGATGGACATGTACATCGAGGCCCCGGACGACCTCGGCGGCTATGTGCGGATGTACGAGGTCGCGGAGCTGATCCGGCGCGGGGCGCCGCTGTACCTGAAGTTCGGGCTGTCCAAGGCGCCCGGCATCTATCCGTACGGGCACCAGTTGCGCGAGGTGACGCTGGCGAGCGCGCGGGAGCGGGTGCGCCGCGGCAGGCTGGCGCTGGACCTGCTGGAGCGGCACGGAGCGGGCGGTGACATGGCGCCGCTGGGCTCCCGGCTGCCGGGCGCGCTCACCCGCTTCGACACACCGGCATAACGTTCCGGAAACTGAGCTTCACAGAAGCCGACACAGCCGCGCACAATCCCACACATCTGTTCCCGGTCCCTCGGGGCACCGTTCGCCGCACCACTGCCCGGCACGACCCACCTGGCACCACGGCAATACCGGCACCACCGGCACCACGCCCGGGACCACGGCACCACCGGCACCACGGCACCACCCCCAGCGTCGCCGCACCGCCCCGCACCGCCTGCACCGCACCGCACGCACCGCCGGACCCACCCAGCACACACATCAAGGATGATGACCATGCGCAACCGCAGAGCCGCACTCGCCGCGATGGCCACCGCCGCCTCCCTCGCCCTGGCCCTGTCCGCCTGCGGACAGAACAGCGACGGCGGCAGCAAGGAGGACAAGAGCAGCAGCAAGGGCGGCACGATCGGCATCGCGATGCCGACCAAGTCCTCCGAGCGGTGGATCTCCGACGGCAAGAACGTCGTCAAGGATCTGGAAGCCAAGGGCTACAAGACCAAGCTGGTCTACGGCGAGGACGACCCGGACACCCAGGTCTCGCAGATCGAGAACCTGATCACCCAGGGCGTCAAGGGCCTGATCGTCGCGGCCATCGACAACAAGTCCCTGAACAACGTGCTCCAGCAGGCCGCCGACGCCAAGATCCCGGTGATCTCCTACGACCGGCTCATCCTGGGCACCAAGAACGTCGACTACTACGCCTCCTTCGACAACGAGAAGGTCGGCCGGCTCCAGGGCACGTACATCGTGCACCGGCTCGGGCTGGACAGCGGCAAGAAGGGCCCGTTCAACATCGAGCTGTTCGCCGGCTCCAACGACGACAACAACACCCGCTACTTCTTCAACGGCGCGATGAGCGTGCTCAAGCCGTACATGGACAAGAAGCAGCTGGTGGTCAGGTCCGGCCAGACCCAGCTGAACAAGGTGACCACCCTGCGCTGGGACGGCGCCACCGCCCAGCGGCGGATGGACGACATCCTCACGTCCTCGTACAAGAGCGAGAAGGTCGACGCCATCCTCTCGCCGTACGACGGCATCTCCATCGGTGTGCTGTCCGCGCTGAAGTCGGACGGCTACGGGTCCGGCAGCAAGCCGCTGCCCGTCATCACCGGGCAGGACGCCGAGCTGGCGTCCGTGAAGTCGATCATCGCGGGCCAGCAGACGCAGACCGTCTACAAGGACCTCCGCAAGCTCGCCGACGTCGCCTCCACCATGGTCGACGATCTCATCAACGGCAAGAAGCCGCAGGTCAACGACACCAAGTCGTACGACAACGGGACCAAGGTCGTGCCCTCCTACCTGCTCCAACCGGTGAGCGTCGACAAGAGCAACTACGAGGACGTCCTGGTCAAGGGCGGCTACTACACCGACGCCCAGCTGGGCAAGTAACCCGCCGCACCCACCGAACCGACCGACTGGAAGGCACGACCATGGCGGGACCCGTCCTGGAAATGCGCTCGATCGTCAAGACCTTTCCCGGTGTCAAAGCGCTGTCGGACGTCACCCTGACCGTCCGTCAGGGCGAGGTCCACGCCATCTGCGGGGAGAACGGCGCCGGCAAGTCCACCCTGATGAAGGTGCTCTCCGGCGTCCATCCGCACGGCAGTTACGAGGGCGAGGTCCTCTTCGAGGGGGAGGCCTGCCGGTTCCGGGACATCCGGGCCAGCGAGCAGCACGGCATCGTCATCATCCACCAGGAGCTTGCGCTGGTGCCGTACCTGTCCATCGCGGAGAACATCTTCCTCGGCAACGAGCACGCCACCCGCGGGTTCATCAACTGGAACGACACGCTCAAGCACGCCGCCGAGCTGCTGCGCCGCGTCGGCCTGAACGAGCACCCGGAGACCCGGGTCTCCGACATCGGGGTCGGCAAGCAGCAGCTGGTGGAGATCGCCAAGGCACTGTCGAAGTCCGTGAAGCTGCTCATCCTGGACGAGCCGACGGCCGCCCTCAACGACGAGGACAGCGACAAACTCCTCGATCTCATCCTGGAGTTGAAGAACCAGGGCATCACCTCGATCATCATCTCCCACAAGCTGAACGAGATCCGCAAGGTCGCCGACTCGGTGACGATCCTGCGCGACGGCCGCACCATCGAGACCCTCGACGTGAAGGCGGCCACGACGACCGAGGAGCGGATCATCGCCGGCATGGTCGGCCGCGACCTGGACAACCGCTTCCCCGAGCGCACCCCGCACCGGCCGGAGGAGGGCGTGGCGCCCGCGCTGGAGATCCGCAACTGGACCGTGTTCCACCCGATCGACCAGCAGCGCAAGGTCGTCGACGACGTGTCGATCCAGGTGCGGCGCGGGGAGATCGTCGGCATCGCGGGCCTGATGGGCGCGGGCCGCACCGAACTGGCCATGAACGTCTTCGGCCGCTCCTACGGACGCTACGCGGGCGGCACGGTCCTCAAGGACGGCACCGAGATCCGTACGAAGAGCGTCGCGGAGGCGGTCGGGCACGGCATCGCGTACGTCACCGAGGACCGCAAGCACTACGGCCTGAACCTCATCGACACCATCAACCGCAACATCTCGCTGACCGCCCTGCGGAAGGTCGCCAAGCGGGGTGTGGTGGACGAGCACGAGGAACGCCAGGTCTCCGAGGGCTTCCGCAAGTCCATGAACATCAAGGCGCCCACCGTGTTCGAGCCGGTGGGCAAGCTGTCCGGCGGCAACCAGCAGAAGGTCGTCCTCAGCAAGTGGATCTTCTCGGGTCCCGACGTGCTGATCCTGGACGAGCCGACGCGGGGCATCGACGTGGGCGCCAAGTACGAGATCTACACGGTCATCGACCAACTGGCCGCCCAGGGCAAGGCGGTCGTCTTCATCTCCTCCGAGCTGCCGGAGCTGCTCGGGATGTGCGACCGCATCTACACCATGTCCGCCGGCCGGCTGACCGGCGAGGTGCCGCGGGCCGAGGCCACCCAGGAAGTGCTGATGCGTCGGATGACGAAGGACACCCAGGACAAAGAGGTAACGCGATGAGCACGGATGTGACCGCCAAGAGCCCGGCCCCGGCGCCGCCGGGCGGCAGCGGAGCGGCGGCCGGCGGCGGCCTGCTCCAGATGATGCTGAACGGACTGCGCCGCAACATGCGCCAGTACGGCATGCTGATCGCGCTGGGTCTGATCGTCATCCTCTTCGAGGCATGGACCGGCGGCGACCTGCTGCTGCCGCGCAACGTCTCCAACCTGGTCCTGCAGAACAGCTACATCCTGATCCTCGCGATCGGCATGATGCTGGTGATCATCGCGGGGCACATCGACCTGTCGGTCGGTTCGCTCACCGCGTTCGTGGGCGCCTTCGCGGCCGTGCTGACCGTGGAGCACCACGTGGCCTGGCCGGTCGCGCTGGTGCTGTGCCTGGTGGTGGGCGCGGTCGCGGGTTCCGTACAGGGCTTCCTGATCGCCTACTTCGGCATACCGTCGTTCATCGTGACGCTCGCCGGGATGCTGATCTTCCGCGGTCTGACGGAGATCCTCCTCGCCGGGCAGACCCTCGGCCCCTTCCCGAACGGCCTGCAGAAGATGGGCAACGGGTTCCTGCCCGAGGTCGGCCCGAACACCAACTACCACAACATCACCCTGCTGCTGGGCCTCGTCCTGATCGTCTTCACGGTCGGGCAGGAGGTCCGTGACCGCCGGCGCCAGCAGGAGTTCGCCCTCGACGTGCCGCCGTTCCGGCTCTTCCTGCTCAAGCTCGTCGCCATGGTCGCCGCGATCCTCGTCGTCACGATGCTGCTGGCCAGCTACAAGGGCGCGCCGATCGTGCTGCTGGTCCTCGGTGTGCTGGTGGTCGGCTACGGCTACGTGATGCGCAACGCGGTCTTCGGCCGCCACATCTACGCGATCGGCGGCAACCTGCCCGCGGCGAAGCTGTCCGGCGTGAAGGACAAGAAGGTCACCTTCTACGTCTTCCTGAACATGGGCGTGCTCGCGGCCCTGGCCGGGCTGGTGGTCGCGGCCCGGCTGAACGCGGCGTCCCCGAAGGCGGGCCTGAACTTCGAACTGGAGGCCATCGCCTCCTCGTTCATCGGCGGCGCGTCCATGAGCGGCGGTGTCGGCACCGTGCTCGGCGCGATCATCGGTGGTCTCGTCCTCGGCGTGCTGAACAACGGCATGAACCTCCTCAGCGTCGGCACCGACTGGCAGCAGGTCATCAAGGGGCTCGCCCTGCTGGCCGCGGTCGGCTTCGACGTGTGGAACAAACGCAAGTCGGGTTCTTGACTCAGACGGGCCCCGCCGGACATCGCTCCGGCGGGGCCCTTCCTTTGACGTCCTTCCAACGGGAGCCGCACATGTCGCACACGGAACTGAACAGGCGCACGGTCATCGCCGGTGCCGCGGCGGCGGGCGTCGCCGCGAGCGCGCTGGGCGGCACCGCCCACGCCGCCGGGCGGGAGTCCTCCTCCGGGAGCCGGAAGCCGGCCAGGGAGTACTTCGGCACCCTCGCCGACGGCACGCGGGTGCACCGCTGGTCGCTGGCGAACGGCGGCACCCGGCTGAAGGTCCTCTCCTACGGCGGCATCGTCCAGTCGCTGGAGATCCCCGACCGCCACGGCCGCTACGCCAACGTGTCCCTCGGCTACGACAACCTGGACGCCTACGTCGCCGGCACCACGTTCTTCGGGGCCACCATCGGCCGCTACGGCAACCGCATCGCCGAGGGCCGCTTCACCCTCGACGGCAAGAACTACCGACTGTCCGTCAACGACGGCGAGAACAGTCTGCACGGCGGCGCGCGGGGCTTCAACACGAAGGTGTGGGACGTCGAGCCCTTCACCTCCGGCTCCGACGTGGGCCTGCACCTCCACTACGTCAGCCCGGACGGCGAGATGGGCTACCCGGGCACGCTGCGCGCGAAGGTGACGTACACCCTCACCCGGCACGGCGACTGGCGTATCGACTACGAGGCCGTCACCGACCGGCCGACCGTCGTCAACCTCACCAACCACACGTACTACAACCTGGCGGGCGAGGGCAGCGGCAGCATCTACGACCACGAGCTGTGGCTGGCCGCCGGGCGCTACACCCCGACCGACGCGGGCCTGATCCCCACCGGCGAACTGGCCCGGGTCAAGGGCACGCCCTTCGACTTCACCCGCCCCAAGCAGATCGGCCGGGACATCCGCACCGGCCACCCGCAGCTGGTCACCGCCAAGGGCTTCGACCACAACTTCGTCCTGGACAAGGGCGTCACCGCCCGCCCGGTCCACGTGGTCACCCTGCGCGACACGGACTCCGGCCGCACCCTGCGCATCTCCACGGACCAGCCCGGGGTGCAGTTCTACTCGGGCAACTTCCTCGACGGCACCCTGGTCGGCGCCTCCGGCCGCACCTACCGCCAGGGCGACGGCCTGGCCCTGGAGACCCAGCACTTCCCGGACTCCCCGAACCACCCCGCCTTCCCGTCGACCGTCCTGCGCCCGGGCCGGACGTACCGGACGACCACGGTCCACTCCTTCGACGCGTGAAGCCGATCGCACTGCCGGTGAGCTGAACACTCCCGCCGGCCGGCCGAGCTGCCCCCTCAGTCCCCCCGCACGTCCACGGCGTAGCCGTCACCGCAGCCCTCGAAGATGCTCGGGGTGCCGTGCGTGACGACCAGGACGTAGGAGTCCGGGACGAGGGGGCACTCGACCTCATGCCACTGGACGGCCAGGAAGGTCCAGACGACCACCAGGACCAGTCCGACAACCCCTCCGACGCTGTACCGCCGCTCCGTCATACGGACCCCCTCCCCCTCGGCCCGCGTACGGGCACAAGCCCATGCTGGGGGTGCCGCTCACCGCGGCGCAAGAACCCTGCGCGCACGGCGCCCGGCCGGCGGCGGCCAGGACACGCCGACCCAGGACATCAGCTCCTGAAGCGCCGGTCGGCAATCGCCGCCGCGGGGGCTTTCCGTCGCTCTAGCGGTACCCCCTCGATCGGTTCAGCGGACTGGTCCGGTCTGCATCGCCTGGGTGCCCACGACGGTCAGCAGCGCGAGTTTCTCGGCGGTGCCGGTCCCGGCCCGTGGGGTGAACCAGAGCAACCGCCGGCGGCCGTCCTCGCTGAAGAGGCTGAGGCAGTCGAGGTCGAGCATGCCGACGGTGGGGTGGACGATCCGCTTGCGCTCGTCTCTGCGCACCCCGACATCCTGGTCGGCCCAGAGCGCCTGGAACTCCGGTGACTGCCGCAGCAGTTCGTCCACCAGCCCGGTCGCCTCCGCGTCGCCCGGGCTGCGTCGCCCGACTGCCGCGCGCAGGTCGGCGACGAACGAGCGTGACTGTGGGGCGAGGTCCTCCTGCGGGTATATCTGCCGCGAGGCCGGGTCGGTGAACCATCGGTGGATGAAGCTCGCCGCGCGGCCGTGGTGCGCGGACAGGTCACCGAGCATCGCGACGGCGAGCGGGTTCTGGACCAGCACGGTGTGCAGGTCGGTGCAGACCATCGCCGGGGTCCCGTCGATTCGTGCCAGCAGGTCGAGCATCGCGGGGTGGACGTGTGCCGCCGTCCCGCCCTGGTTCGGGACCAGGCGGTTCGCCAACCGGTACAGATGGTCGCGTTCGTCGCGACTGAGGCGCAGGGCGCGGGCGAGCGCGGCGAGCATCTGGTCGGAGGGCTGCGAGCCGGCACCGCGCTCCAGCTCGGTGTAGTACTCCACCGAGGCGCCGGCCAGAACGGCGACCTCGTCGCGACGCAGACCGGGGACGCGGCGCCGCGGGCCGGGCGCGAGCCCGACCTCCTCGGGGCGGATCCGCTCGCGTCGCGAACGCAGGAAACCGCCGAGTTCGGAGTACCTCGTGTTCGACATGGACACAGCCTCCCTGGAGGGCGCCGTCGGTGCCAGGGGATGGCGTCCCCACCTTCGCAAGCAACTGTCGCGGGCCCGTGCCGCGCCACAGAGTGGACGGCGTGAACACCTCACTCACTGACACCCTCACTGACTCCGGCGCATCACCGGTCGCTGGAAAGACGGTCCTGATCACCGGTGGAACGAGCGGGATCGGCGCCGCGACCGCCCGGCTCCTGCTCGGGCGTGGCCACCGGGTCGCCGTCACCGGGCGCGACCCCGGCCGGCTCAAGGCCTTCCTCGACGAAGTCGGCCACGCGGACCGCGTCCTGGGCCTGGTGGCAGATGCCTCCGACTGGGACTCCACGGACACGGCGGTCACCAGCACGGTGGAGCGCTTCGGGTCGCTCGACGCGGCGATCGCGAACGCGGGCGGCGCGTCCGCGGATCACTTCCGGACGGGCGGTGCCGGCGTCGTCGACGGCGGCGATCCGCAGCTGTGGGCACCGATGGTGCTCGCCAACGTGCTCGGCCCGGCTCTGCTGGCCAAGGCGGCCCTGCCCCACCTCGAGCAGTCCCGCGGCCGGCTGGTGCTCATCGGCAGCGTGGCGGGAATCAAGAACAGCCCGGGCAACCTCTACTCCGCCACGAAGTGGGCAGTGGTCGGCTTCGCCGAGAACCTCCGCCTGCACGCCACGACCCGCGGCATCGGAGTCACGGTCGTGAACCCGGGCATGATCGACACCGGGTTCTGGCACGGCCAAGCTCCCCCCATCGCGATGAGCCCGGATTCGGTGGCCGAGGCGATCGGCTTCGCGCTCGACCAGCCGGCAGGCGTCGACCTCAACACGGTGACGATCCGCCCGATCGGCCAGCCCGCCTGACTCCGGGCGGGCGGCGTGCTCACCGGATCGCCGCCGGTCGGCGGTGCGCGGCGGAGGGCCGGTGCGGTGTGTCCGCCCGGCCCTCCGTCCGCTCGCCGGGGCGCCGTCCACGCATGCGCGACACTCCGGTGGCCGACCGGTACGGGTCCTTCTCAGCGGAGGGCTGTCCGGCCACGGCTCCGGCCCGGCGGCAGGTCGACCTCCGCGCGTACGGTCTTGCCCGGTGGCGGCACTCGGTCCAGCACCTCCCACCGGGAGGCGTACGCCCCGACCAGGACCAGCCCGCGCCCGCACTCCACGAGAGCGTCCGGCGGCGGTACGCACCCCGGACCGGGCGGAAGCGGCGGCCCGCTCCGGGTGTCACTCACCTCGATGCGGACACTCCCCGTCACGAGCGACAGCCGCAGCTCGAAGTCGCGGCCCGGGACCCGGCCGTGCGTCACGGCGTTCGCGGCCAGCTCCGCGACGATCGCGGCGACGGCGTCGCCGGCGCCGACCCGTACGCGATCCCCCAGGCGTCCAGTTGGTTCAGGGCGAGGTGACGGGCGAGGTGCCCGCCGCGCGGGGTGGCGCTGAGCTGCTGCGCGAACGTACGTACGGTGACGGTTGCTTGGGGAGTGGATGGTGCGGTCATGGCCTCAATCTGCGGCCTGGATCCGGCACTTCACCAGCCCTGACGCGCGTACGCTGCGACTGCGTACACGGTCACCCACTGGACAGTACCGATGACCGACCGTGAGCATGTGCGCGGGAGGTGACGCACAGTGGTGGATGCTGTGGCGGGCAGGGGTGGTGAACCGGAGTCTTCGGACAGTCTCCGTACGTTCGGAGCGGTGGTCCAGGGGTTGCGGGAACACGCGGGGCTGAGCCGGGAGGAGTTCGGCAGGCACGTCGGCTTCTCCAAGCACACGGTGGCGTCGGTCGAGCTGGGCAGGCGCATGCCGGACGTGGACTTCGTCGAGGCGGCGGAGGGGGTACTGGGGAACACGGGGGCGTTGCGTCGGGCGGCGGGGTGCCTCGCGCGGCAGCCCGGGCTGGCGGCCTGGTTCCGGCAGTGGGCACGGCTGGAGCAGTTGGCGATCACGTTGTACACGTACGAGTGCCGGTTGGTTCCGGGGCTGTTGCAGACGGAGGCGTACGCGCGGCAGTTGTTCGTCGATCAGTTGCCCCCGCTGAGCGACGAGCAGATCGAGGCGCAGTGGGCTGCGCGGGCCGAGAGGCAGCAGTTGCTGCGGGAGCGACCTAACACTGCGTTCGGGTTCATCCTGGAGGAGCACCTGTTTCTGAGGTGCACGGGCGGAGCAGAGGTCACGGGGGAACTCATCGACCATGTACTGGACATCGCCCAGCTGCGAAACGTCGAGATCCAGATCATGCCGGTGGTGAGGCACTCTCATGCGGGCATGCACGGCCCCATGCAACTGCTGGAGACGCCGAAGAACAAGTGGTTCGCGTACACGGAGGCGCCCGAAAGCGGCCGACTCATTTCCGAATCGCACGTAGTGAGCGTGCTCCAAAGGAGGTATGCCAGGATGCGTGCACAGGCTCTCACTCTCGAAGACTCCATGAGCCTGTTGCAGCAGATGCGAGGAGCGCTATGAGCACCAGTGAGCTGAAGTGGTTCAAGTCGCGCTACAGCAGTAGCGGGTCCGGCGACTGCGTAGAGGTCGCCACCTGCCCCACCGCCGTCCACGTCCGCGACACCAAGGACCGCCCCCGAGCCTCACTCACCCTCTCCCCCGCCGCCTGGAACGCGTTCCTCACCCACGCCACGCGGTGAACCCTCACGCGCTCTGCGACTTCGCGCACGATCACGACGGTGAACGGCTGCGCGATGTGTACGGCGGTGATCCGTCCGGGGTCACCGCTGTAGGTTGCCTGCCATGACCGACCTCGGAGCCGTCGCCTGGCCGCCTGCCCCGATCAGGACCGACCGGCTCGTGCTCCGCGGGTCCGAGGCCCGGGACCGTACGGCGTTCATCGAGCTGTTCGCCTCGCCCGAGGTGGGCACCTACCTCGGTGGCCCTCGGCCTCGCGCTGAACTCGAACGCGCCGTGCCCGAAGTGCCCGGGAGGCGCCCCGGACTTTTCGTGGTCGATCTCGACGGAGCGATGATCGGCATGATCACTCTCGACCGGCGCGACGCGGAGCGTCCGGGACACGTCCGTCCGGACGCCGGGGAGCCCGAACTCGGTTACATGTTCCTGCCGCAGGCGTGGGGGCGCGGGTACGCCGCCGAGGCGTGCGCGGCCGCCCTCGGCTGGTTCACCGACACGCTTCCCGGCGAGCCGCTGGTGCTCTGCACCCAGACCGCCAACGACCGCGCGATGCGCCTCGCGGCGAAGCTCGGGTTCACCGAGGTGGAACGGTTCGAGGAGTACGGCGCGGAGCAGTGGTTCGGCGTGCGGTCGCAGGAACCGGAGCGGAAGCGGCGTGCATGAGGAAACCCCGACGATCATCACCCGGCGCGGCAAGCAGGAAGCCGTCGTGATCGGCATCCGGGAGTACCAGCGCCTGCGCGAGGTCGCCGAGAACGCCGAAGAGGCGTGGCTCAACCGGCTGGCCGACGACGCCGAGTCCGAGGGCGTGGAGGGGTCGGTCTCCCTCGATGAGATGGCCGCCTTGCTGCGCGCTCGTCAGGACTGACCTCATGGGGCACGTCACACGCTTCACGCCGCACGCACAGCGGGACATGCTCAAGATCCCGCGCCCGGGCGCCCTCCGCATCCTGTACCGCCGCACCGAACTCCAGACGGCGATGGACGCGGGGGGCAGCACTGCGTTCGACGTGAAAGCGCTTCAGGGGCACAGTGCCCGCCGGCGGCTGCGGGTCGGCGACCACCGCGTCGTCTACACCGTAGAGAACGGTCAGCTGATCGTGTGGTCTCCCCCGCTGCCCCAGCCCGCCCCCCGCCCCCGCCACGCAGTGCCCCCTCACGGGTTCTCCCAAGCCGCCGGTTCCGCGGCCAGGGTGCGGATCGGGGGCGGGAGGGTGCCTGTCGCCATGTCGGCGATCGTGACGCCTTCCAGGATGCGGCGGACGTTGGCGCGCAGGGCGATCCAGAGGGGGAGCAGGGGCTCGGCCGAGCCCGTGTAGGTGAGGCCGGTGGGGCGTTCGCCGCGGACCGAGACGATCGGGCCGTCCACCGCGCGGATCACGTCCGCCACCGTGATCCGCGCCGCCTGGCGGGCCAGGGCGTAGCCGCCGCCCCCGCCGCGCCGGCTGGTGACCAGGCCCGCGCGGCGCAGGTCGCCGAGGATGCCTTCGAGGAACTTGTGCGGAATGCCCTGCTCGGCGGCGACCGTCTCGGCCTTCACCGGGGTCGCCGGGTCCGCCTGCTGCCGTACGGCCAGTTCCAGAACCGCCCGTACCGCGTAGTCCGCCCGTGCCGAGATCCTCATGGGGTCCATTGTGACGTCCGGGACAGTGGAGAATGGCGGGACCCGCGCCCCGTAATATCCGCCCGGGAGGCACTCACCTTGGCGCTCAGCAGACGTACATTCAGCGCCCTCGCGGGCTCCGCCGCGCTCGGTCTCGCGCTGGGCGGCAGCGGCGGGCGGGGGGCGGCGGCGGCGTTCGCGGTGCGCGGTGTGCCGACCGGGCCGCCGCCGCCCGTCCCGGCGGCCGACGGACGACGGCACACCGTCGGCTTCGACCGCTACTCGCTGCTGGTGGACGGCAGGCGGCTGGTGCTGTGGGCCGGTGAGATGCACCCGTTCCGGCTGCCCAGCCCCTCGCTGTGGCGGGACGTGCTGCACAAGCTGCGGGCTCTCGGGCACAACGCGGTCAGTGTGCGCGTGGCGTGGAACCAGCACTCGCCCGCCCCGGGCAAGTACGACTTCACGGGGGTGCGGGACCTCGACCTGTTCCTGCGCACGGCCGCCGAGACGGGGCTGTACGTCGTCCTGCGGCCGGGTCCGTACATCGGCGCCGACGTCGACGGCGGCGGCCTGCCCGGCTGGCTGACGGCCGTGGCGGGCACCGCGGGGGCCGCCGACCCCGCGTACCTGGCGCACGCCGAGGAGTGGCTGGGCCGGGTGAACCCGATCGCCGCCCGGCACCTTTTCACCAAGGGCGGCGGGACGGTGCTGCTCTACCAGACGGAGGACGGCGACGACGCCGGCGGCCCGGCCGACCGCACCCGCTCGGCCCGGCTGTACGAGAAGGCGCGGGCCGACGGCATCGACGTGCCCCTCTTCCACGGCGACGGCGGGAGCGGGAGCGGGCGGTGGACGCCGGCGTCCTTCCCCCGGCCCTCGGGGTTCCTGACCGAGGCGGGCGGCGGCGCCGACCCGTGGGGCGGGGCCGCCTTCAGCGGTAAGGGGTACGCCGGGGCGCGGCAGGCCCACGGCGTGGCGTACGAGCGGCGCGACCGGCTGACCGACCTGGCCCGGGGCCTGTCCGTGCACACCACGTACATGGCCTTCGGCGGCACGTCCTGGGGCTGGATGCCCGCGCCGCAGGTCTACACCTCGTACGACTACGGTGCCGCGATCGACGAAGGACGGCAGGTCACCGGGAAGGCGGTGGCCGGGCACCAGATCGGGCACATGCTGCGCCACGTGCCCGACCTCGCCAAGCTGGACCGGGTCGAGGGCGGGACGGCGCGCGGGCTCACCACCTACCACCTGCGCAATCCGGACACGGGCGCCCGGGTGCACGTCCTGCGCAACGACACCGGCAAGGACGTCACCACCACGCTGCCCGCCGCGGGCGAGGACCTGCCGGTGACCGTGGCGGCCGGGGACGCGCGGCTGGCGGTCACCCGGATGCGGCTGGGACAGCTGAAACTGCGGTACGCCACCGCCCAGCCCATGGCGTACCTCACCGTCGGCCGGCAGGACATCGTGGTGTTCTGCGGGCGGCGCGGCGACTTGGCCCGGGTGGCCCTGGAGGCGGCCGGGGAGCCGATGGTCACCCGGCTGAGCCAGCAGGTCGCGTACGTGTACGAGCGCCAACTGGTGCGGATCACGGTCCCCTTCGGCGCCGGGCTGGCCGGGGCGCGGGTGGAGGCGGGCGAGACCGTCGACCGGGCGGTGCTGATGCTGTTCGCCGACGACCGGACGTCCTCGCGGCTGTGGCCGTGGGAGACGCCGTCGGGCTCGTTGCTGGTGTGCGGGCCGAGGCTGCTGCGCACCGCGACCGTCGAGGGCGGCGTGCTGCACCTCACCGGTGACACCGTGGAGGCCACGAAGCTGGAGGTCTGGGCGCCGCAGGGGGCGACCGCGGTGACGTGGAACGGGCGTCCGGTGCGCACCGCCCCCACCGGCACCGGCAGTCTGCGGTCCGTCGCGCCGCTGGAAGGGGCGCCGAAGGTGGAGCTGCCCGCGCTGGGCGGCTGGCGGGCGCGCGTGGAGAACCCCGAGTCCGCGCCCGGCTTCGACGACTCGGCGTGGCGGGCCGCCGACCGGACGTCCTCGTACAGCACCACGCCCGTCCCCGACGGGCAGCCGGTGCTGTTCGCCGACGACTACGGCTTCCACTACGGGGACGTCTGGTACCGGGGAGCCTTCACGGACGCGTCCGGCATCGAGTCGGTGTCCCTGGCGTACAGCACGGGCACGCAGGGGCTGCTGATGGCGTGGCTGGACGGGGAGCCGCTGGGCACGCACCGTATGCCGGTGCCGCGGGCGGGCGCGGCCGGCCGGGGCACGTGGACGGAGACCGCCGTCCTCGCCGTGCCCGAGCGGCTGCGCACCGGTGGCCGGCACGTGCTGTCGGTGCTGGTGCGGCCGATGGCGCACGACCAGGACGGCGCGGCGCGCGACACCGGCAGGGCGGCGCGCGGGCTGACGGCGGTGACGTTCGGGGGCGGGGCGCCGCGGGTGCGCTGGCGCGTGCAGGGCGCGGGCGCGCCCGACCCGGTGCGCGGGCCGCTGAACAACGGCGGGCTCCACGGGGAGCGGGAGGGCTGGCACCTGCCCGGTTTCGCCGACGGCGACTGGGAGAAGGTGGCCTTCCCGCGTGCCGTGCGGCGCCAGGGCGTGACCTGGTACCGGACGACGTTCCGGCTGTCGGTGGACGAGGGCGTGGACGCCTCGGTGGGGCTGACCCTGCTGGACGAGCCGCACCGGTCCTACCGGGCGCAGGCCTTCCTGAACGGCTGGAACCTGGGCCAGTACGTCAACGACGTGGGCCCGCAGCACACGTTCGTCCTGCCGAACGGCATCCTGCGCACCCGGGACACCAACACGCTGGCCCTGGCCGTGCTGTCCGGGGGTGCGGGCGAGGCGGGTCCGGGGCAGGTACGGCTGACGCTGCTGGGCCGCGCGGCCGGAGGGGTGCCGGTGGCGCCGGTGTCCTCCCCCGGCCACTGAGCCCGCGCGCCCGCGCCGGGGCGCGCGGTGCGGAAGGCGTCCGCCATTCGGCCATGCCGGCGCAGGCGCCCTCCATTTCGGCCATGTCGGCGCCGTCGCCGCCCTGGAAGGGGTTCCGGTACCGCACCCGGGTGCGGGCGCTCGCCGCCAGGGCGTCGGCGCCCGTGCCGAGGACGGCGAAACCGAAGCTTCCCGCCTTCACTGTTCGATATTCCGCCATCTGCTCGTGACTTCGAACGGGACCGTCGAGTCGAAGCGCTTGCGCGTCAACGGGCCGGACAGGAACCGTCCGGGAGGAGCGCCGCGAAAGAACCTTTCCCCGGTGCGGGCGGCACGGGGATGATGGGGGCGGTCCCGGCAGATCAACGGGGGAACAAGGGGAAAAGGTTGCGTAGGAAACGGGAGATGCGGCGCCTCGCCGACGCTCTCATCGACCCCATCCGGGTGCCGGTCCCCGCGGACCCGGAGACACTGTTCGCCGCGCTCGTCGACTCGGTCAGCGCCTGGCGCGGACGGCGGGTCGTCGTCCGGCGGGAGATCTTCCCGCCGCACACCGCGAGCGGGCTGTGGCTGGAGGGCGAGACACAGGACGTGGTGGTCGTCGACCGGCGGGCCGCCTCCTGGCACCAGATCGTGATCTTCTGCCACGAGGTGTGGCACATGAGCCGGCGCGACGCGGACGACGCGGCGGCCCCGGTCCCGGCCGGCGCCCCGCCCCGGCCCGTCGCCGCGCGCACCGACTTCAGCCTCGCCGACGAGCAGGAGGCCGACCGGTTCGGCATGCTCATGGGCGGCAGGCTGCGCACCTGGCTCGAGGAGACCCCTGCGGCCACCGCGCCCTTGGCGGACACGGGCACCGAGGAAGACATCGCCGGGCGCATCGGGTCCGCGCTCAACTACCGTGGAGCACACCGGCGATGAGCGGCCTGATCAACTACGTGAGCTGTGGTGCGCTGTGGCTGGGCCTGGCGGTGAAGACGCCCGACCTGGTGCGCCACCGGCACGACCCCTACCTGCGCGCGATCTGCGCGGTGCTGGCCCTGGCGGGCGTGTGCTTCCTCCTCGGGGCCGCCCCCACGGTCGGCGCGGTCAACCGGCTCAGCGGCGTGCCGAACCTCGCCGCGCCGCTCACCTACGCGTCGATCACCGCCTACAGCGCCGCCTCCCAGGTCCTCGTGGTCCACTGGCGCGGCGGGGACCGGGTGCGCCGCGTCACCCGCCGCTGGGTCGTCACCTACGCGTGCGTGGCCGTCGGCATCGCCGCCATGTTCGCGCTCGGCCGGGCGCCGGTGGAGCGCCGCACGGACCTGGACACGTACTACGCGACGACGCCCTTCATCGCCGAGATGATCGTGCTGTACCTGGCCGCGAACATCGCCGCGGTGAGCGTCACCACCGTCTCGGCGCTGCGCTGGGCGCGCCGGGTGCGGGGCTCGCTGCGCGCGGGCCTCGTGCTCCTGGGCCTCGGGTCGCTGTGCAGCGCGGGCTACGGCGTGACCAAGTCCGTGGCGGTCGCGGCCCGTTGGTGCGGGCGGGACTGGTCCTCGCTCAGCACCGACGTGTCCCCCGCCGCCGCGGCCCTGGGCGCGGTGGTCACCTCGGTCGGCATCCTCGTGCCGCTGGCCGGGCCCCGGCTGGCGCAGTGGCGGCGGTCCTGGCGGACGTACGCCCGGCTGGCACCGCTGGAGCGGGAACTGGACGACCTCCTCACCCGCCGCGCCCTCAGGCTGCCCCGCCCGCGCTGGGGCTCCCCCACCACACGGCTGATCTGGCGCCAGACCAGCATCCACAACGCGCTCAGCTACCTGGACGCCTTCTTCGACCGGGGGTTGTACGAGAGCACCCGCGCCAGGACCCTGGCGGCGGGGGGCGACGAGGAGCAGGCTCAGGCCGCCGCGTGGGCCGCGGTCATCCCCGCGGCACTGCGCCTGCACGGCGGCTCCACGGCGTGGGACGCGGACCCGGGCCGTACGGCGTCCGCGGCGGAGGCCGGCCTCGCGGCGCTCGCGGCGGGCGGTCACCTGGCGGCGGGGGAAGCCGACGGCAGTCGTACGGCGCTGGAAGCCCACGGCGGCCTCACGGCACTCACGGCGGGCGGCCACCTCACGGCGGTGGAGGCCGAGGGCAGTCGTACGGCGCTGGAGGCGGTGGCGCGCGCCGCGGTGCCCGGCGGCGGTGCGCACGCCCAGGGCGCGTCCGGTCCGCGGCTGCGGGTGCTCGACGGTGTCGGGCCGGTGGTGGGGCCCGAGGGCGTGGGCGGGCGGTGGCCGGTGCTGCTCGACGGGGTCGGCCGGCCCCACCCCGCCCCGGACGCGGAGCGGCCGGCGCCGGCCGCCGGGGAGCCGGTTCGGACCGCGCCGCCCGTGCCCTCGGGCCCCGCGTCCCCGGCGGCACCCGGGGCGGACGATGGGCCGGGCGGGCGGGTGCCCGGGCCTGCGCTGCTCGTGCGGATCGCCGACGCGCTGGGCGCCGCGGAGCGGACCGCGCGCGGCTCGCACCCGTCGGAGGCGGTGTGACGGGGACACCGGTACCAGGAGCGGCACCCGCGTCAGCGCCTCGGCCTGCGGTGGGGGCGCGGCGCCCGCGGGCCGTGCGGCCGGGCGGGCGGGGGTGGCGCGGATGAGCCTCGTCGTCTACCTCGCGGCCGGCCTGTTCGGGCTGTCGGCCGTCGTGCTGTGCAGGCGGCCGATGCGGGCCGTACGGGACCCGCTGACCGTGTCCACGTGCGTGGCCATCGTGCTCGGCTCGCTGGTGTTCGTCTGCTCGGCGCCGCTGACCCTGGCCGCCGTCAACGGCATCACCGGCATCCCCAACTTCGGCGCCCCGCTGACGTACGGCATGCTCTGCGCGTACAGCTGCTCGCTGCTGATCCTGCTGATCCACTGGCGGGGCGGTCCCCGCGAGCAGGTCCGGCGGATGGTGCTGCGCAGCATCGCCGCGTACGTGCCGCTGGTCGCCGCCATCGTCGTGCTGTTCATGCTGGGCGACGCCCGCACCGAGCGGCTCAACGACCTCGACACGTACTACGCCAACACGCCGTACCTGTGCGAGATGATCCTGCTCTACCTCATCGGCCACAGCGCGGCGACGCTGGCGATGTGCGCGCTGTGCGTGAAGTGGAGCCGGGAGGTCACCGGGCTGCTGCGGACCGGGCTGCGGCTGATCCTCGCCGGGTCGGCGCTGGACGTGGTGGGCTTCCAGCTGACCAAGTACACGGCGGTCGCGGCACGTTGGACCGGTCACGACCTGGACGTGCTGTCCACGCAGGTCGCCCCGCCGCTGGCCGCCCTCGCCGCGCTGCTGTGCTCGGCCGGCTTCGTGCTGCCCCGGCTGCTGCCGTCGGTCCTCGCGCAGGTGCGCAGCCTGGACGACTACCGCAGCCTGGGGCCGCTGTGGACGCGGGTGCGGTTCGTGTCGACCGCGCCCAAACCGCCCAGCGGCTGGTGGCAGTTGCCGCGGGCGCGCCTGCACTGGCGCGAGGTCTCCATCCACGACGCCCTGCTGGGCCTCGCCCCGTACTTCGACGACTCGGTCCGCGAACGCGCCCTGGCCGCCGCCCGGCGCGCGGGCCGCACCGCGCACGACGCCCGGATCGCGGCGGAGGCCGCGATGCTCGCCGATGCCGCGCGCCGCGCCGCCGCCCGCGAGGAGCCCCTGCCCACGCCGAGCGGCTACCGCCTGCACGCCACGGAGGTGTCCGGCACGAGCGGGCTGGTGGAACTGGCGCAGGCGCTGGTCCGGCCGCCCGCCGGCACCCCCGTACGGGGAGGAACGGTGCGGACCTCCCATGGCTGAGCCCGTGATCCACCCAAGGAGTCCCATGCCCCGGTCCCTGTCCTCCCCGTCCCCCCGCTCCCGCCGGCGCAGAGCCGTCGTCGTCGGTGCCGGCCTGGCCGGCATGCTGGCCGCGGCGGCCCTGTCCCCCGTCGTGGACGAGGTCGTCGTACTCGACCGGGACGAGCTGCCCGAGGGGCCGGAGCACCGCAAGGGGCTGCCCCAGGGCCGGCACGCCCATCTGCTGATGGCCGGCGGCCTGGCCGCCATGGAGGAACTGGTGCCCGGCGGCGGCGTGCGCGAGCGGCTGCTGGCGGCCGGCGCCCGGGAGATACCCCTCGGCTCGGGCATGCTGGCCCTCACCTCCGAGGGCTGGTTGCGGCGCTGGCGGCACGACGGTCCGCGCATGCTCAGCTGCACCCGGGCCCTGCTGGACTGGACCGTGCGGGACGCCGTCCTCACGCACACCGGGGCGCAGGTGCGCAGGGCCCGGGCGGTGGGGCTGGTGGGCGACGCGGAGCGCGTGCGCGGCGTACGGATCGCGGCGACCGGCCCCGGGGGGACGAAAGGGGGGACGGGGGCGGTAGCGGGAGCGGAGGAGGAGACCGAACTCGCCGCCGACTTCGTCGTCGACGCGAGCGGGCGCGGCTCACGGATTCTCACCTGGCTGGAGGAGATCGGCGTCGCGGGCGTGCGGACGAAGAGCGTCGACTGCGGCCTGGTCAACGCCACCCGCGTCTACCGCACGCCGGTGGGGGCGGAGCAGTTCCCGCTGACGATCGTGCAGGCCGACCCGTACCGCTGCGAGCCGGGCCGCAGCGGCATGGTCCTGCCGATCGAGCGGGACCGCTGGATGGTCAGCCTCGCCGGGACGCGGGGCGGCGGCGAGCCCCCGGCCGACCCGGAGGGCTTCCTGGCCTACGCGCTCGCGCTGCCGGACCCGCTGGTGGGCCGCCTCGCCTCCGGCGCCGAACCCCTCACCGGCGTGCACATCAGCCGCAGCACCAGCAACGTACGGCGGTACCTGGAGAAGACCGCGCGCTGGCCGGAGCGCTTCGTGGCCCTCGGCGACGCGGTCGCCACCTTCAACCCGGCCTACGGGCAGGGCATGTCGGTGGCCGCGCTCGGCGCGCGGCTGCTGGCCGAGGAGGTAAGGCGCACCGGCCCGGACGCGGCCGGCCTGGCCCGCCGGGTGCAGCGCGGGGCCGCCCGGTCGGTCGGCGCGGCCTGGGCGGCGGCGGTCGGCCAGGACGTCTGGTACCCGGACACGCGCGGCGCCCGCCCGACCCCGGCGGACCGGCTCACCACGGCCTACAGCCGCCGTCTGACCCGGACCGCCACCGGCTCCTACCGGGCGGCGGCGGCCCTGTGGGACGTGACGAGCCTGCGCACCGGACCGGAGCGCCTCTTCCGCCCCCGCACCCTCCTCGACGTCGCCTGCGGACCCCTGCTGCCCCCGCTGCCCGGCCCCCCGCTGACGGCGTCGGAACGCAAGGTCCTGGCGGAACTGGGACGGACGGGGGCGGAGGCCGGTACGGGGCGGTGAACCGGGGGGCCGGAGCGTGCGGAGCCGGAGCGCGCGGGGCTCTTGGGCTCGGGGCTCTTGGGCTCGGGGCTCTTGGGCTCGGGGCCGACGGGTGCGGGGCCGACGGGTGCGGGGTCGTGGCCGGGGGCCGCGGGCGCCGGTGCGCGCTGCCCCCGGCCGCCCTCAGCCCGCGAACGCCGGCTGAGGCAGGCCGCTGCCCGCATCCGGCACCACCAGCAGGGAGCCCGCCACCGGGGGCGGGGCGCCGAGACCGGTGCGGGCCGTGGTGACGTACAGGTCGGTCAGCCCGGCACCGCCGAAGGCGCAGGCCGTGGGGCGCGGGACCGGCAGGGCGACGACCCGGTCCAGCGCGCCGTCGGGCGTGTAGCGCCGGACCGCGCCGCCGTCCCACAGCGCCACCCACACACACCCGTCCGCGTCGACGGTGAGCCCGTCCGGGAAGCCGGCACCCTCCTCCACCTGCGCCAGCGGCCGCCTGTTCACGGCCTGCCGACCGCCGTCGAGGACGTCGAGGACGTCGATCCGGCGGGTCGGTGTGTCCACGTAGTACATGCGGCGGCCGTCGGGGCTCCAGCCGGTGCCGTTGCTCACCGTCACGTCGGCCAGGACGGGCTCGGCCGTACCGTCGCCGGTGAGCCGGGTCAGCGTGCCGCCGCCCAGGGCCTCGTCGTAGCGCATGGTGCCCGCCCACAGGGAGCCGTCGGGTGCCACGGCGGCGTCGTTGCCGCGGCGGCCGGGCACCGGGTCGCGGTGCAGCCAGCGGAAGGCGCCCTGCGGGCCGGGGTCGACCAGGCCCACCCCGTCGCGCAGGTTCAGCACCAGGCCGCCGCCGGTACGGGGCTTGGCCGCGCCCACGTGCTGCCCGGTGGTACGGACCGTGCGCCGGCCGGACGCCGGATCGTAGGAGTGCACCCGGGAGGCGAGGATGTCGACCCAGAGCAGCACGCCCGCCGCCGGGTCCCACGTCGGTCCCTCGCCCAGCTCGGCCCGGGCCCGTACCGCCACCTCGCACGCCGCCGCCGTCATGCCGCGCTCCGGTGGCCGAGGCGCTCCGACAGCTCGGCGGCGCCCTTCACCGCGAGCTGTTCCAGCTCGCCCTTGCGCTCCTCGCTCCAACGGATCATCGGCACGGAGATGGACAGGGCCGCGACCACCTGGCCGGTGCGGTCGCGCACGGGGGCGGCCACGCAGCTGACGTCGGGGTTCGACTCGCGGTTCTCCACGGCCAGGCCGCGGCCCCGGATCTCGGTCAGGGCCTCGCGCAGGGCGGCGGGGTCGGTGATGCTGTTGGGGGTCATCGCGACCAGTTCGGCGCCGTCCGGGACGCGGGCGGCGAGTTCGGGCTCCGGGAGGGAGGCGAGCAGCATCTTGCCGACCGAGGTGCAGTGGGCCGGGAGGCGGCGGCCGGCCGCGGAGACCATGCGGACCGCGTGCGTGGAGTCGACCTTGGCGATGTAGATGACGTCGGCGCCCTCCAGGATCGCCACGTGCACGGTCTCGTCGCAGGTCTCCGCGACGGACCGGGCGACCTGCTGGCCCTCCGCGGCGAGGTCGAGCTGTTCGGCGTAGCGGCTGCCGAGCTGGTAGGGGCGTACGCCGAGCCGGTAGCGTCCGGGCCGGCCGGTCACCGGCACGATGTACTGGCGGGCGGCGAGCGTGGTGACCAGCTCGTGCACCGTGGTGCGCGGCAGCTGGAGCCTGCGCACGATGTCGGGGGCGGAGAGCGTGCCGTCCCCGTCGAGGAACAGCTCGAGTATGTCGAGAGCCCGGGTCACGGCAGGTACGAGGCGTCCCACGACCGGTCCCCTCCCTTGATCCAGGCCTGTTCGAGATTTCAACAGGCGATCGGCATGACGAACAGCATGACGAACACAGGCTAGCCATAGCGGGGGGTGCGGGCAATGGGGCGGGGGTGAGGGGTGAGTGCTCGGGGGCGGTGCGCGCGGGCGGGAGAGCGGCGGGGCGGCGGGGCGGCGCGGCGAGGGACGGCGCGGGCAGGAGAACGACGGGGCGGCAAGGCGAAGGAGCCACGCCGTCAGGAGTACGACCGGACGGCAGGGCAACGAGAGTGGCGCGGGCAGGGGAACGAGCGACGGCAAGGCGAAGGAGCCACGCGGGCAGGGGAACGAGCGACGGCAAGGCGAAGGAGCCACGCGGGCAGGAGAGCGACGGGTGGCTGGACGAGGAGGTGGCGGGCGGGCTCTCGGGGGCCGTGTCGTTCAGCGGGGCAGGACCCAGTCCGGCCGCCAGGTCCCGGCGGTGTCGTGGCCGGCCGCCGTGCCGGCGAGGTGGGCGCGCAGGGTGGCCAGCGCCGGGTGCGGGTTGTCGCGGTGCCACAGCAGCGAGTGCGGGTAGACGGGCGTCGGGTCGGTCACCGGAATGCGGCGCAGACCGTGGCCCGCGGGCCAGACGAGGCGGGTCTGCTCGCTCATGAAGGTGGCCAGGGCCGGGGTGTCGGCGATGGTGTCGAGGAGCGCGTCGGAGCCGAAGTTGGGCCCGGTCGCCTCGATGGTGAGGCCGAACTCGGCGACGAGGTCGTCGTAGTAGGCGGCCCACTCGGTGCCGGGGACGATGCCGGGCATCCAGATCCGGTGCCCGGCGAGCCGGGCGACGGTCACCGACCGGGCGCCCGCCAGCGCGTGGGCGGGCCCGGTGAGGAGCTGGAGCGGCTCGTCGAGCACCCGCACGGACGCGATGTCCTCGGGCAGCGGACGCCCGGGCATGGCGACGGCGCGGAAGGACGCGTCGATCGCGCCCGAACGCAGGGCGGTGACGGCCGCCTCGACGTCGACCAGCATCACCACGTCCAGGTCGATCTCCGGATGCGCGCGATGGAAGCCGCGCATCAGGCCCGAGGGCGCCACACGCGAGGCGATCACGTCGACGCGCAGCGGACGGCGGCCGGCGCGCACGGACCCGGCCGCCCGCTCGGCGACGCGCAGCAGTTCGCGCGCGTGGGGTGCGAACGCCTGCCCGTCGATGGTCAGCTCGGCGCCGCGCGGGGTGCGGGTGAACAGCCGCACCCCGAGGTCGCGCTCCAGCCCGGCGACGCGCTTGGACACGGCCTGCTGGGTGACCGCCAGGTCGGCGGCGGCCTTCTGGAACTGGCCCGCTTCGGCGACGGCGACGAAGGTGCGTACGGCTTCGAGGTCCATGCCGAGCCACCTTAGTGAACAACCGAGAGTTGTGCGTAGCAGCCTCGGCGGTTGTTTGACCTGCTGCTGTGCCGCCCGGTTAGCTCTCGCCGGTCAACGTCGGTTTGTAGGCCGGGCGGCAAGGGGAGCGCTGTGAGGTTCGTGGGCAGGAGACGGTTGGGCCGGCGGTTCGGCTGGCTGTGGGCGGCGTACGCGGTCAGCGCCTACGGGTCCGGGCTGGGGTTCGGGGCGCTGCCGCTGATCGCCGTACTGGCGTTGCACGCCGGCCCCGCCGAGGTGTCCGCGCTGTCCGCGGTGGGACCCGCGGTGGGCGCGCTGATCGCGGTGCCGCTCGCGCCGTGGATGGAGTTCCGGCGCAAGCGCCCGGTCATGATCGCGATGGACCTGGTCCGGTTCGCGGTGATGGCGACGATCCCCCTCGCCTACGCCTTCGGACGGCTCGGCTTCGTCCAGCTCCTCGTGGTCTCGGCCGTGGCCGCCGCCGCCAAGATCGCCTTCAACGCGGCGAGCGGCGCCTTCCTCAAGACCCTCGTCCCGCCGGACGACCTGCTCGTGGCCAATGCCCGGTTCGAGTCCACGAACTGGAGCTCCATCGCGGTCGGGCCGCCGCTGGGCGGGGCGGCGATCGGCCTGTTCGGGCCGGTCACCACCGTCGTGGCCGACGCGCTCAGCTACCTGCTCTCCGCGCTGGGCATCACCGCGATCGGCGGCCGGGAGGAAGCGCCGCCGCGGGCCACCGGCAGGAGTCCGCTCCGGGCGGGCGCGGTGCTCGACGGCTGGCGGCACATCCTGGGCCATCCCGGCCTGCGTGCGCTCTACTTCAACCAGATGCTCGTCTCCGGTCTGATCATGGCCACCGAGCCGCTGCTGGCCGTGCTCCTCCTGCGCAGACTCGGGTTCCCGCCCTGGCAGTACGGCCTCGCCTTCGCCGCCCCCTGCCTCGGCGGACTCGTCGGCTCCCGGCTGGCCCGCCGCGTCGTCGCCCGCCACGGCCGGTCCGCGGTCTTCCGGACCGTCGGCACCCTGCGCGCCATCTGGCTGATCGGCCTGGCCTTCGTCCGTCCCGGCGTCGTCGGCCTCGTCACCGTGATGGCCGTCGAACTGGCCATCATCGTCAACATGAGCCTGTTCACGCCGGTGCTCGCCACCTACCGGCTCGAACACACCCCGCAGCACCTCGTCGCCCGCACCCTGACGGCCTGGTCGATCGGGACACAGGCGTCCATCGCCGTCCTCACGGCGCTCGCCGGGCTGCTCGCCGACGCCACCAGCCCGCGCACCGCCCTCACGGTCGCGGGACTGCTCGTCCTGGCCACCCCGCTGCTGCTCCCCGGGCACGAGCGCACGGCGGGACACGCGTCGGAACCGGTCTCCAGCGACACCTGACACAGCACGAGACGGCACGGCACGGCACGGCAGCGGCACGGCGGCGCCACGACAGCGGCAGCGACAGCGGCAGCGGCACGACAGCGGCACCTGCCCCCGTGCGGGTCGCCGCCGGAGCCGGTCGGTCCCCCGGGGGCTCCGGCCCGTGCGCGACGATGGGGCGTATGGCTGCCTCCTCGTCCGGGCCCCGGCCCCCCTTCACCCCGCGCGACTTCCAGCTGGTGCTGCTGCGCCGCATGGCCGACCACCAGCCGGAGCTGGTGGCCGACGCCCGCCGGGAACTGGGTGCCTCGGTCACGGAGATGCGCGAGGCCAACAAGCGGTGGCAGGCGATGGTCCGCGGGCCGCGGGCGCGCTCGGCCGGCGCCTTCCCCGCCCGAGCCGTCCTCGGACCGCCCGAGTCCACGGCCGCCCGCCGCATCGGCGACCTGGACTGCACGGCCCGGCAGTGGCCGCTGCCGCTCTGGCCGGCCCTGCGCTTCGAGGTGCTGAGCGGCCCGGACGGCCGGGTCTGGAACGCGTGGCTGGTCCGCGCGCCCGGGGCCGAGGGCCCCGCCCTGCGTACCCTCGACGACCTCGTTCCGTGGTCCTGCACCATCGACGAGGCCGCCCGCGCCTTCGCCCCCGCCCGCCCGCTGGAGGGCACGGCGCCGACCCGGTGGGGGCTGTCCTTCGCCGCGCCCGACGCGCGGGGCGTACGGCACGAGGTCGTCGCGGAGTTCACGTGGGGTCTGCTGCAACGGACGCGGGTCGAGGACCCGCGGAGGCCGTAGGAACGACGGCGGCGGCCAGGATCTCCCGCGCCACCCGCTGCTCCGACCCCGGATGCAGCCACAGGAACAGGTTCGGCTCGACCAGCTCCAGTTCCATCACGCAGGGTGAGCCGTCCTGCCCGTCCACGAGGTCGACGCGGGCGCAGAGCAGCTCGGGCGCACCGGGCACGGCGGCCAACGCCTTTTCAGCGACCGCGAGTTCGGCGGGCGTCGGGGTCCACGGTTGCAGGTCCGGGTGGGCCACCTTCACGGCGTCGTAGGCCGTCCCGGGCGACAGCACCGCCCGCTTGCGGCTGGCGTGCAGCAGCCGGCCGCCGAAGAACTGCAGCGCCCGTTCCCCGCTGACGTCGATGCGGGACAGGTAGGGCTGCACCATCACGGTCAGGCCGTCGGCGTGCAGACGCGCCACCTGCGCGGCGGCCGTCTCCCGCTCGGCGGGCGCGTACCGGGCGGCCAGCCGGGCGCCCGCCCCGAAGACGGGCTTGACGACGAAGTCGTGGCCGCCGGGCAGGTCCCCCGCTCCGGCCGGGTCCCCGGGCGCGAGGTACCGGGTCGGCACGACCGGTACCCCGGCCGCGGCGAGGTCGCCCAGGTAACGCTTGTCGGTGTTCCAGCGCACGACGTCGGCCGGGTTGGCGAGCCGCGTCACCTTCGCGCACCGCTCGGCCCAGGCCACGAACTCCTCGGCACGCCAGCTGTAGTCCCACGTCGACCGTATGACGACGAGGTCGTACGCGGCCCAGTCGGCGCCCGCGTCGTCCCAGTGCACGGCCTCGGCGTCGGCCCCGGCGGCGCGCAGGGCGCGGACGAGGGGGCCGAGGTCGCGGTCCCTGCTCGGCACGGCTCCGGGATCGTAGGTGGCGAGGGCGACACGGGGCACGGCGGGCTCCTTCTGCGGGGCGGGTGACGAGTGATGGGGGGGGACGGGTGATGGGGGGGACGGGTGACGGGGGGGGACGGGTGATGGGGGGGGGACGGGTGACGGGGGGACGGGTGACGGAGTGACGCGCGGAGTGCGGTACGGCTGCGGACGGACCGCTGCGCACGCTAACAACCGCCGCCGCGAGGCGGAACACCCCTGTTGACCTTCACCTTCGGGGAAGCCCCAGCATCGGTGGCGGGAACGGGAACGAGGTCCACATGCGGACGGACATGCTGACGATCGGCGCCTTCGCGAAGGCGTGCCGGCTCTCACCGAAGGCCCTGCGCCTTTACGACGAACTGGAGTTGCTGCGCCCGGCCCGCGTCGACGCGGACACCGGGTACCGCTACTACGCGGTCGCGCAGCTGGAACAGGCACGGCTGGTGGCGTGGCTGCGGCGGCTCGGAATGCCGCTGGCCGGGATCCGCCGGGTGTGCGCGCTGCCGCCGGACGCCGCCGCCCGCGAGATCCGCGCCTACTGGGCGCGGGTGGAGGCGGAGACAGCCGTACGGCGGGACCTCGCGACGTTCCTCGCCGACCACCTTTCGGCACCGCCGAGGAAGGACGCCACCATGCTGGAACTGCGCTACGCCGCCCACTCGGACCGGGGCAGGGTCCGCCCCGCCAACCAGGACACCGCCTACGCCGGCCCGCGGCTGCTCGCCGTGGCCGACGGCTACGGAACCGCGGGCGCGCGGGCGGGCAGCGCGGCGGTGACGGCCCTGAAGGCACTGGACACGGCGGAACCGCCCGCCGGGAGCGTGCTGAACCTGCTGGAGGACGCGGTCCAGGACGCGACCCGGGCGGTGGCGGACGCCACCGGGGGCGAGGAGGCCGGGACGACCCTGACCGCGCTGCTGTGGACCGGCTCCCGGCTCGCCCTGGTGCACATCGGGGACAGCAGGGCGTATCTGCTGCGCGGGGG
This sequence comes from Streptomyces sp. NPDC056160, assembly GCF_042268205.1. NCBI lineage: Bacteria > Bacillati > Actinomycetota > Actinomycetes > Kitasatosporales > Streptomycetaceae > Streptomyces > Streptomyces sp. NPDC056160. Next base: position 12,562 of record NZ_JBHJUW010000068.1, on the reverse strand, counting down.
CGGGCTGTTCCGGGTCACCCACGACCACACGGTGGTCCAGGCGATGCTGGACGAGGGCCCTCTGACGCCCGAGGAGGCCGTGAGCCATCCGCAGCGCTCCCTGCTCCTCAGGGCGCTGGACGGCGGTGGCACCCCGCCCGTCCCGGACCTGCGCCTGCACGACGCCCTGCCCGGCGACCGGTACCTGCTGTGCTCCGACGGCCTGTCCGGCGTCGTCCCCGACGACCGCGTCCGGTCGCTGCTCTGCGCCGCCCCGGACCCGGACGCGGCCGTCCGGTCCCTGACCGACGCGGCGAACGAGGCCGGCGGCCCGGACAACGTCAGCTGCGTGGTCGCAGACGTGGTGGAGGCCGGGGCCTGACCCCGGGGGGCGCGGGCCGGGGTCCGGCTCGCGCCCGGCCTGAGCAGGGTCGTGGGAACCCGGGACCTGGGGTAAGAACGGTGCTGTCGGCCCCACGGCCGATCCGGTGCCCGTGACGAGGAAGCCGGTCCGGCAACCATGACGAGGAAGCCGGTCCCGGGGGCCACCGACGAGGAAGCCGGTCCGGTGACCACGACGAGGAAGCCGGTCCGGTGCCCATGACGAGAAGCGGTCCGGTGACCACGACGACGAAACCGGTCCGGTGACCACGACGACCAAGGAGCCTGCCGCGTGTCCTCCCTCTTTCCGGCCCTGACGGATGCCCCTGGCCCCCAGGTCGCCCTGCGCTTCGGCGACCGGGTGACGACGTACGCGGAACTGGCCGCGGCGGCCGGGGCCGTAGGTGCCCGGGTGCGTGGTCACGACAGGGTCGCCGTGTGGGCGACGCCCACGCCGGAGACGGCCGTGGCCGTGGTGGGCGCCCTGCTCGCCGGGGTGGCCGTCGTGCCGCTGAACCCGAAGTCCGGCGAGCAGGAGCTGGGGCACATCGTCGCCGACAGCGCGCCCTCGCTGGTGCTGGCCGCCCCCGGCGACGAACTTCCCGCCGCGCTCGCCGGGTCGGCGCGGATCGACGTCGACGCGCGGGCCCGCGGACCGGTCCCGGCCGGCGGGGAGGCAGCCGGTGACGAGGACGCCGCCCTGGTCGTCTACACCTCCGGCACCACCGGGCCGCCCAAGGGCGCCGTCCTCCCGCGCCGTGCCGTCGCCCACACGCTCGACGCGCTCGCGGACGCCTGGCAGTGGACCGCGCGGGACGTACTGGTGCACGGCCTGCCGCTGTTCCACGTGCACGGGCTGGTGCTGGGCACGCTCGGTCCGCTGCGGCGCGGGGGCTCGGTGCGGCATCTGGGCCGGTTCACGACCGGGGGCGTGGCGCGCGAGCTGGCGGACGGCGCGACCATGCTGTTCGGCGTGCCGACCATGTACCACCGGATCGCGGAGGCGCTGCCGGGCGATCCGGCACTGGCCCGGGCGCTCGCGGGGGCCCGGCTGCTGGTGTCCGGTTCGGCCGCGCTGCCCGTGCACGACCACGAGCGGATCGCGGCGGCGACCGGGCGGCGGGTGGTCGAGCGGTACGGGATGACGGAGACGCTCATGAACACCGGTGTGCGGGCGGACGGCGAGGCCCGCGCGGGCACGGTCGGGCTGCCGCTGCCGGGGGTCGAGCTGCGGCTGGTGGAGGAGGACGGCACGCCGATCACGGCGTACGACGGCGAGACGGTCGGCGAGATCCAGGTGCGCGGCCCGAACCTGTTCACCGGGTACCTGAACCGGCCCGACGCGACGGCCGCCGCCTTCACCGCCGACGGCTTCTTCCGTACCGGGGACATGGCGGTGCGCGACCCGGACGGTTACGTCCGTATCGTCGGCCGCAAGGCCACCGACCTGATCAAGAGCGGCGGTTACAAGATCGGCGCGGGCGAGATCGAGAACGCCCTCCTGGAGCACCCCGGCGTCCGCGAGGCCGCCGTCACCGGGGAGCCGGACGCCGACCTCGGTGAGCGGATCGTCGCCTGGATCGTCCCGGCGGACCCGGCCGCCCCGCCCGGCGCCGAGGAGCTGGCCGAGCACGTGGCCGGGCGGCTGGCCCCGCACAAGCGGCCACGGGTGGTACGGCTGCTCGACACGCTGCCCCGCAACGACATGGGGAAGATCATGAAGCGGGCGCTGACCCATGGCTGACCGGCTCTCCGCCCGCCAGGCCGTCGCCCTCGTCACCGACGACTTCACGCAGCTCCCGGAGCCCGCGGGCGAGTCGGCGGGCTCCGCACCCGGGACCGACGGCCCCCTCGGCTGGCAGGGCTACGACGACGCCCGCGCCCGCGCCGCCGAACGCACCGGTGAGCGCGAGTCCGTGGTGTGCGGCACCGCCCGGATCGAGGGCACGCGCGCGGTGCTGGTCTCCTTCGAGTTCGGCTACCTCGGCGGCTCCCTGGGCACCCGCACCGGCGACCGCCTGGAGGCGGCGTACGCGCACGCCCGTGAGCACCGGCTGCCGGTCGTCCCCCTGGTGGCCACCGGCGGCAGCCGCATGCAGGAGGGGATGCTCGCCCTGACGCAGCTCCAGCGCGTGGCCCGGCAGTCCGCGCTGGTCCGGGCGGCCGGACTCGCGCAGATCGCGGTCGTGCGCGACCCGACGGCCGGCGGTGGCTGGGCGACGCTGGGCGCGGGCGCCGACGTGGTGCTGGCGCTGCCCGGCGCCCAGGTCGGTTTCGCCGGTTCCCGGGTCCGGCCGCCGGACGCGGACCCGGCCGCGTACACGGCCGAGGCGCAGGTGGCGGCGGGCGCGGCGGACGCCGTCGTACGGCCCGGGGAGCTGCGCGCGACGCTGGGTCGGTGGCTGCGGCTGCTGACGCGGCCGTCGGCCGACGCGGCTGCCCCGCCGCGCTTCCTGCCGTCGGCGGACGCCCTGCCGTACGCGAACGCCCGGCCCGGCCTTTCCCCCACCGGCCTTCCCGCCACCGGCTGGGAGGCCGTCCTGCGCGCCCGCGCTCCTGAACGCCCGCGCGCCGAGCGCTACCTGGACGCCTACTTCACCGAGCGCGTGGCCCTGCACGGCGACCGCTGCGGCGGCCGGGACGACGGCATGCTCTGCGGGTTCGGCACGCACGACGGCCGTACCGTCGCCTACGCCGCCCAGACCGGCACCGCCACGCGGCCCGCCGGATACCGCACGGCCACCCGGCTGGTCCGGCTCGCGGACCGGCTCGGGATCCCCGTGCTGACACTGGTCGACACCCCGGGGGCGGCGAACGACGCCGAGGCGGAGCGGCAGGGCGTGGGTGCGGCGATCGCCGGCCTGTTCGGCGCGGTGGCCGCCGCGCGGACGCCGCTCACCACGCTGGTGATCGGCGAGGGCGGCTCGGGCGGCGCGCTCGCGCCGGCCGCGCCGGGCAACACCTGGGTCACGCCCGACAGTTACTTCTCCGTCATAGCGCCGGAACTCGCGGCCGCGATCCTCAAGCGCCCGCCGGATCAGGCGCCCGCCACGGCGGACCAGCTGCGGATCCGCCCGCAGGACCTCGTCGAACTGGGCGTGGTGCGCGGCGTGGTGGGCCCGTAGGGGCCACGGGAAGTCGTATGACGATCCGAACAAGGGATCAGTTGTTCCCTGGAACAGGTGATCGTCGCAGAAGTGATCGGTGCGGGGCCCGCGGGGCGGACGATACTGACGGTGCGCAAGCGACGGGCTGCAGACCGTGGTCGGCGCGGGTCCCACATGAAGCAACACAAGGAGAAGCACGATCATGAATTTCCTCACTGACGTCCTCGCCGGCCTGATCCACATCGTCGGCTGGCTGATCTGACGGCAGCGGAAGCAGGAACAGCACGGCGGCGCCGTCTCCCCGTCCCAGGGAGGCGGCGCCGCCCGCGTGTGTCCTGCGGTCACCTCACCGCTTCTTCACCCCCACGGCCCGTACGATCTCCTGCCGCACCGACCCGCCCCGGTCGTCGGCGGCCGAAGCCCGCAGCGAGACGGTGGCCGCGCCGCGCGGCACGGTCAGCGTGCCCTGCCAGGAGGCGTGCCCGCCGCTGAGCCGCACCTCCTGCCAGGACGTGCCCTCGTCGTACGACACTTCCAGCCGTCCGCCGGAGATGGTGCCGGTGCCGGGCGCGCCCGCCACGTACTCGGCGTGCAGGCCCACCGGGAGCCGTCCGCCGCCGCGCACCTCGCCCGCGAGGTCGGTGTCCACGTCGAAGCCGAGGTTGATCAGGGGCAGCGCGGTCCACCGGTCGGCGGGGGTGGCGGCGGAACGGAACGTCCACTCCGCGTGGCCCCGCCCGGCGAGCTGCCAGCGGGCCGGGTCGAGCGCGGTGTCGGTGACGAGCTTGTAGGTGTGCTCGTCGGCGGGCGCCTCCCACACGTACGCGGCCGAGCTGCTGCCGCGGTCGGCCTCCTTGCCGTCCACGTAGGCCGCCGTGGTCTGGGTCATGCCGCTGTCCGCGCTCCACACGTCGCCGAAGCCGGTGTGGTCGGGGCCGGAGTCGCCCCAGCCGGGCGCGTTGAACCGGATGGTGTTCCCGGACCGCTGCTGACCCCAGCCGAGGCCGGTGCCCAGCCACGGGTGCCAGACGGGCTTGAACCAGTCCCGCTGCCCGTGCGACCCGCCGGTGTAGCGGACCAGGCCGCTGCGCTCCTCCAGGGTGCCGTCGCCGAGCGTCACGGACTCGTGCCAGAGCTGGCCGGGGCCGGTCGAGACGTAGTCGGTCCGCCGGGCCGGGTAGTCGACGCTCTCCGGGAAGCCGAGGCCCACCGGGAAGGTACCGGTGATCGAGTACCGGAACTCGCCGCCGCTCGCCGCCTGGCCGGCGTGGAACTTCACGTCCAGCGCGGCCAGTTCGCCCCGGCCGGGCCGGTAGGTCAGGTCACGGTCGGGGATGGCGCCCGGGTGCCCCTCGGAGAGGTCGTAGACGTACGGGGTGTGGCGGGTGCCGGTCATGTCGACGCGGTGGGCGGCGCGCAGCCGGGCCGCGTCGGCGGCGTTCACCGCGGCGATCTGCAGCGGGCGGTCGGCGTTGTCGGCGGTGCCCCACCACTGGCTGAGCCGGCCGGGCGCGTCGTCCGTCACGAACAGGGCCCTGGCGCCCGCGTCCTGCGCGGCCTGGGCGAGTGCGGCCGGCTCGGCGCCCTCGGTGAGGCGGGCGAGAACCGCCTTGCCGCGCACGTCCTTGCCGGTGAAGTCCCCGCTGCCCACGTCGACCAGCGCCAGCCTGCTGCGGCCCTCGGTCAGCGTGCCGCCCGCCTGGACGAGGGCGTCGCTGACCCCCTTGACCTCCAGCAGGGGCTTGCCGAGCCGCCACACGGTCCGGTACTCGAAGCTGCCCTGCTTGACCCGGGCGGTCGGCGCCGCGAAGAGGCTGTCGTACGTCACGGGCACCTGCACGGCGCCGAACAGGTCGGAGCCGCCCGCCTTGCGGTCGTACTCCATGAGGAGCTGCCGCTGCTCGGTGCGGCGGCCGGCGTCGGCGCGGACCTCGCGCAGCCGGCGTCCGTCCAGGGTGATCTCGCGGTCCCGGTCGAGGGTGATCTCGGGGGCGGCGAGGAAGCCGAGTCCGAGGGAGTCGGCGCCGTGGCTGCCGCGCACGTCGAGGAAGGAGGACACGCTGTACGTGCCCGGCTCCAGCCGCAGCCGCAGGGTGCCGGAGTCGCCGACCTGGGCGCTGACCGGGTCGACTCCCTGGGCGAGTTGCTGCACGGCGAGGTCGGCGGCGGTGGCGGCACCGGACCGGTCCTTGACGTGCACGGTGAGGGTGTACCGCTCCTCTTCCTTGACCAGCCCGAACGCGGTGTGCGCGACGGGGGTGCCGGCGGCGGAGGCCACGATCTGCCCGCTGGTGTCGCCCACCGGGGCCTTCGCACCGTCACCGGTGACGGTGGTGGAGGCGGTGCCGTGGGCCGGCACGGTCAGCAGCGCGTCGGCGAGGGTGGCCACGCCGTCGGGAGCGCCCTGCACGGCCAGGGCCAGCTCGACGGGCCGGTCGGCGGAGTTGGTGTAGGTGAGGGTGCGGGTGACCGGCTTGTTGCCGTCGTAGGGCCAGCTGTAGAAGCCGAGGTCGGCGCTGCCGGTGGCGGTGACCTGGGCGGCCACGGCGTCGGGCACGCTGACCCGGCCCGCGCCCAGCGTGTAGGCGGGGGCGTCGAGCCGCTTCGACGTCGACATCAGCGCGTCCTTGAGGCGGGCCGCGCTCCAGTCGGGGTGTTCCTGGGCGAGCAGCGCGGCGACCCCGGCGACGTGCGGCGTCGCCATGGACGTACCGCTCATGGTCGTGTAGTCGCCGCTGCCCTCGGTGAGGCGGGAGCGGGCGGCGAGGATGTCGACGCCGGGGGCGGCGAGGTCGGGCTTGAGGGCGTTGTCGCCCGAGCGCGGTCCCGCGCTGGTGAAGTAGGCGGCCTGGTCGGCCGAGTCGACCGCGGAGACGGTCAGGGCCGCGTCGGCGGCGCCGGGCGAGCCGATGGAGGAGGGCGCGCCGGTGTTGCCCGCGGCGATCACGAAGAGCGCGCCGGTCTGCGCCGTCAGGGTGTTCACGGCCTGCGCCATGGGGTCGGTGCCGTCGCTGGCCTCGGTGGAGCCCAGCGACATGGACACGATCCGCGCGTGCACGTCCCGTGCGGCCCACTCCATGCCGGCGATGATCTGCGACTCGCTGCCGGTCCCCTGGTCGTCGAGGACCTTGCCGACGGCGAGCGTGGCGTCCGGGGCGACGCCCTTCTCCTTGCCGTCGGAGGCGGCGCCGCTGCCGCCCACGGTGGAGGTCACGTGGGTGCCGTGGCCGTTGCGGTCGGCGACCTCCTCGCCGGGGATGAAGCTCTTGGTCTGCGTGACCCGTCCGGCGAGGTCGGGGTGGGTGGTGTCGACGCCCGTGTCGAGGACGGCGACGGTGACGCCCTTGCCGGTCAGCCCGGCCTCCCACGCCTTCGGCGTGCCGATCTGGGCGTTGGACTCGGCCATGTCGGCGCTGACCCGGCCGTCCAGCCAGACCTTCTCCACGCCGTCCGCCGACAGGCCGCGCCGGGTGCCCGCCCGGGTGAACTCCCGCCAGAACGCGCGCCCCTTGTCCGCCTCCACGGCGGTGCCGTGCACGCTGGCGAGGTTCCGCGTCCGCTCGGCGCCGCGCGGGGTGGCGACCGCCCGGTCCTTGCCGTAGGTCACGATCAGCGGCAGCTCGCCGGTGCTCCGGTCGCCGAGCCCCTGGCGCAGCAGCTCACTGACGTCGAAGAGCCGCGGGTCGAGCCGGCCCGCCCGCAGATAGGGCCGCGCCTCGTCCGGTACGACGGTGACGGCGCCGTTCGCCACACTGGTGCGCACGGCGCCCGCCGCCCCCTCGGGCCGCCGCACCGTGACCGTGCTGTGGCCGCCGCCGAGCGGGGTGACCGTGACCTGGTCGCCGGTGACGAGGGTGACGGTACGGGCGGCGTCGGGCTTCCCGGCTCCGGTGGCCTGCGGGGCGGCGTGGGCGGGGTGGGCCGTGGCCTGCTGGGCGGCGGCCTGCCCGGCGGGCAGCAGGGCGATCACGAGCCCGGCCGACAGGAGGGTCGCTCTCCGTCTGCCTGGTCCTCTGCTCATCCGTGCCTCTCTTCGTTTCGAAAGCTGCGTCGAATGCTGCGTCGAGTGCTTCGAAGAGTGTCAGGAGACTTGTGGGGCAACGGAGTTGACGCGAACTGGCGGATGGCTGCCTTGGCAGGTTCCCGCCAGGGACAAGGCCGCCCACTTTACGCTTATCTGGCGCTTATTCGGCGGAGGCTCGCGAAAAGCACTCGTCCAGCGGCACCCCGCCCGGCCCCCTTGAACAGGCGCCCGCCGCCCCCTCCCGCACACGATGCCCATGAGGCCGCCGCCCGGCGTCCGCCACGGTCCGCGCTCTCAGGAGGATCAGTCATGACCGCCAGTCTGGAGCAGTTGCGCCGCTGCCATGTCGCCGTGGACCTGGGGGCGGCCCGGACCCGGGTGTACGTCAAGGGCGCGGGACTCGTCGTCGACCAGCCCTCGGTCGCCGCCGTCAACACCCGTACCGGAGCGCTGATCGCGGTCGGCGACTTCGCGGAGAGGATGACGGGCCGCACCCCCCACTACATCCGCGTCGTCCGCCCGGTCACCGGCGGCACCGTCGTCGACATCGAGATGGCCCAGCGCATGCTGCGCCACCTGCTCGGCGACAAGATGCGCCGCTCGCTGCGCCGCAAGGCCCGGCTGCGGGCCGCGGCCTGCACCCCGCACGAGGCCGATCCGCTGGCCCGGCGCGCCACCGTCGAGACGCTGGTCGGACTCGGCGCCCGCCGGGTCGAACTCGTCGACACGCTCATCGCCGCGGCCGTCGGCTGCGGACTGCCCGTGGAACGGGCCGAGGCCACCATGATCATGGTGTGCGGGGCGGCGGCGACCCAGGTGGCCGTCCTCTCCCTCGGCTCGATCGTCGCCGCCGTACGGATGCCCGTGGGCGGGGAGGCCGTCGACCACGCGATCGTGCAGCACCTGCGCCAGGCACACGCGTTGGTGCTGCCCAGCCAGTCCGTGCGCCCGCTGCAACTCGCCCTGCACGACAACGGGCTGACCGCGCACGGCCCCGCCGCCACCGAGATCCACGGCCGGGACGTGGCCACCGGGCTCGTCCGGTCCGTCCTCGTCGACACCGCCGCCGTACGGGACGCCATCCAGACCCCGCTGACCGCCGTGCTCGACGGCATCTACACGGTGCTGCGCGAGTGCCCGCCCGACCTGGTGGCCGACCTCGCCGACCGCGGCATCATGATGGTCGGCGGCTCCGCGCTGCTGCCGGGCCTCGACCAGATGCTGCGCCGGGCCACGGGCATGCCGGTGCACATCGCCGAACGCCCCGACGTGTGCGCGGTCCAGGGCCTGGGCGAGATGCTGGAGGGCAGGGTCGAACCACTCGTGCTCGACCCGCTGGGAGCGTAGGTCCTACGAGTTGGTCAGGCTCACGGCGTGAGCCAGGCGCGGACCGTGGTGCCGGTCTCGTCGGCGTGCAGGCGGACGAGGTCCGCCAGCAGGTTGACCATCAACAGGCCGCGCCCGCCCCGCTGGTCGCGGGCGGCGGGCCTGCGCCCGGCCAGGGGATCGGCCAGGCGCCCCGCGTCCCGCACCTCGCACAGCACCTGACCGTCCGCGGCCCACACCCGCACCTCGCCCCGACCGCCGCCGTGCACCACGCTGTTGGTGGTCAGCTCGGCCGCCACCAGCGCCAGGTCCTCCAGCCGCGTGCCCGCGAGGCCGAGCCGCGCGCCCTCGGCGACGGCGACGTGCCGGGCCTGCGAGAGGGTCTTCGCGGTGAAACGGAAGGACAGCGCGTCCGGGGCGGCGGGCAGCGGCTCGTTGTACCGGGCGACGACGTCCGCGGGGTCGTACGCCCCGCTGGCCCGCTCCCTGGCCGCACCGGCCGGGATGACGACGGGGTGGGTGGCGTGGGCGTCGGCGAGGGTCCGCTCGTCCAGGCGTACGGCGTCGTACGGGCACAGGATGGTCACCTCGCGGCCCCCGAACGCCGCGTTGATCAGCGCCTCGTGCTGGGCGCAGGCCGGGTACTCGGCGGCGCTGCGGCCCGCCCAGATCGGCTCGCCGATGATCCGCACCCGGCGCCCTGCGGGCTGGGCGTCGGCGAAGGCGCGCAGCACACCGGGGATGATCCGCCCGGGGTTGCGCCCGGCCTCGCGCATGTCCAGCAGCCGTACGGACCGCGCGTCCGCGCCGAGTTCGCCCTCGATCAGCCGCAGGTTCTCGCCCGGCACGGCCACCGCGACCGGCTCACCGGCCGCGAGAGCGGCGCGCACGAAGGGCACGGTGCCCGCGAGGTACTCCTGCTCGCCGCGGTAGAACAGGGCGGGATGGACGAACGGTTCCGTCGCGGCCGTCATGACGTCGACACCTCGATCCCCGGCAGGCCGGGCCAGAACATCTCCAATATGCGGGGCAGTGTGGACGGCGGCCGGTGCAGCACCATGCGGCGGCCCGGCCCGAGCCGCCGGGCGGCGTCCGCGAGCGCGCCGGCGCCGGCCACGTCGACGAACGTCACGTCCGAGAGCTCCAGGCGGTACACGTCCTCACCTCCGCTCAGCGCCTGTTCCAGCACGCGCTCCCATACCCCACGCGTGGCCAGGCTCACCTCGCCCACCGCGCGCACCCCGGCCTGCCGGGTCAGCGGGGACACCGACAGTCCGGGCCCCGCGGCCTCCGAGCGAGCCGCATCCGGCGGAGCCGGCTCACGGGAAGGAAGGTCCACACCGTCTCCCTGTCGCCTCTGCACGGTCGTCGATGAACGGTCCCCGCTGAACGGTCGCCGATGAACGGGAGAACAGTACGCCCTGGCGCCGCCGCCATGTGTAGGGCGCCGCGGACCGGGCAGGCGCAGACCAGCACCGCCCGCGACCGCGGGGTCCCGCGCCCCGACGCAACGGTGCGCGGCGGCACGAGTTCGGCCGGGGACGGAACAAGGCGGGGACGTGATCTCTACGGCAGCACCACCTCTCGCTCGAAGGATCAGCGCACTGGCCCGCACCCTGACCATCGGCGTCCGCGTCTGCCCGGACGGCCGGGCCCGGCTCACCCCGCGCGGCGAACTGGTCCACGGCTGCGCGGACACCCTGACCGCGACACTGGCCCGCCTGCCGTCGGGAACCGGCCGCGTCGAGCTGGACATGGCCGAGGTGACGTTCATGGACTCGGCCGGGCTGGAGTTCCTGGACGTCCTCGACGCGTTCGGCCGCACGACGCCCGCCCGGGTGACGGCCACGGGCTGGACGGGCCAGCCGCGCCGGGTGCTGGAACTGGCCGGCCTGGACACGGCAGACCCGCTGAGCCACCCCGCCGCGCCGCCCCCGGCGGACGCACCCGCCAAGCCCGCACCCCACGGGCCCGCACCCCACGCGCCCACCCCGCTCGCACTCGCACCGTCCGCCGTGGCCGTCGAGCGGACGGAACGGCTGCTGGAGCTGGAGCAGGAGGTGGAACAACTGCGCCACGCCCTCGACTCCCGCCCGGTGATCGACCAGGCGCGCGGCATCCTGATGGCCGCCCACGCCTGCTCCCCGCGGCAGGCCTGGGACATCCTCCGCGAGGCCTCCCAGCGGTCCAACACCAAGCTGCGGACGGTGGCCGCGGCGGTCACGGCGGGCGCGCAGCCGGACGGCCCCGCACCCGCGGAGGAGATACGGACGGCCCTGCGCACGGCGGTGGAGCTGACGGTGGGCACCGGTCCCGCCGGTCCCGCGGCCGGGTGACGCGAAGCACAACAAAGGACCCGGGAGGGGACGGGGCAGAACGCGCGGACGTTCCGTTCCAGGCCGGCGCGGGTACCCGGCCGGGCGAGTGACCACTTTGTCCGCAGGAGTCACCATGCGAGAGCACACCCCCTCACAGGCCGAGGGCGAGCGGGACGACAACGACGCCCGGCGCACCGCCGAGGCCCCGGACACGCCCTACCCGACGCCCTCCCAGGCCGAAGGCGACCGCGACGACCTCCCGGAGACGGCCGACGCCGCCGACACCGAGGACGGCCGTCATCCGTGAGTCCCCCACGACCGGCTCGCCCGCGCCGCGAAGCCGGTCCGGGACCTGTCCCCTGCTGTCCTGGGCCGGGCGAGTACCGCCCTGGGCCGAGCGGGTACCGCTTGCGCCCGAGCGCGTACCGTCCTGGTCCGACCGAGTGAACGAGGGCCGCCGCATCAGCGCGGCGACCCTCGTGTCTGCGTCCTCGCAGGTAGAAACGCTTCTGCCCGCGTAACGCCCGGTGGGGCGGGTGGGACTCGAACCCACGGCCGACGGATTATGAGTCCGCTGCTCTAACCGGCTGAGCTACCGCCCCGTCCGGCGCGTCGCGTACACGTGTGCGCGCCGTCTGCCGCAGCATAGCCGCTCATACGATCTCCTGCTTCGCCATGGTCGGCTCGCTGCGCTGCTTCCTGACCTTGAGGACTCCTGCGAGGTCACGGCGGTTCCCCCGAACACAGGTCCGGCAGGTACCCGGACATGAAAAAGGGCCCCGGAGGGCCCTCGTTCAGCATGCTCCCCCGACTGGACTCGAACCAGTAACCTGCCGGTTAACAGCCGGCTGCTCTGCCAATTGAGCTACGGAGGACCGAGCTCCCCCGACTGGACTCGAACCAGTAACCTGCCGGTTAACAGCCGGCTGCTCTGCCAATTGAGCTACGGAGGAATGCCTCGTCGCATCGTACGCGTCTACCGGGGTAGTCCCCGGGGAGCGCGCGTTCGCTGCGACACATACATTAGCGCAAGCAGGGGGGTGCTCCGCCAATCGGTTCCCCCGGGCTCCGACGTCGAGGCAAGGAAGGGTGGCACCATGCGCTACCGGCTCGTGTTCATCGCAGGGCTGGCTCTGGGTTACGTACTGGGCACCAAGGCGGGACGGGAGCGCTACGAGCAGCTCCGGAAGTCGGCGCGGCAGGTGGCGCAGAACCCCGCCGTGCGCAACACCGCCGAGACGGCGGCGCAGCAGGGACGCCAGTTCGCGGGCAAGGCGTACCACGCGGTGAGCGAGAAGGTCGGCGACCGCGTCCCCGACTCGGTCGCCCAGCGGGTCCGTTCCCTGCGCGAGCGCGCGGGCGGCAACGGTGCGGACGACTGGGGCACCAGCAACACCTGAGCGACCGCCGGCCGCCGGGGGCGGGGG
>NZ_JBHJUW010000067.1:36766-43802 GCF_042268205.1 Streptomyces sp. NPDC056160 | reverse complement strand
TCGCGCCCGGTGCCGCCGGCCCCGCTCCGGCGCGCCGTCAGATCAGGCGCCGCGCCCCCGCCGAGGGCACCGCCTCGAAGACGCGCGGGGTAGTGAAACCGGCCTGCGCGAAGGCCTGTTCGACCGCCTCGGTGACCGAGGGGACGTCGGACTCCCGGGTGAGGACGATCGCCGAGCCGCCGAAGCCGCCGCCCGTCATGCGGGCGCCCAGCGCGCCGGCGGCCAGGGCGGTGTCGACGACCAGGTCCAGCTCCGGGCAGGAGATGCGGAAGTCGTCGCGCAGGGAGACGTGGCCCTCGGTCAGGACCGGGCCGATCGCGCGGGCGCCGGTGGATTCGAGGAGGGCGATGACGCGTTCGACGCGGGCGTCCTCCGTCACCACGTGGCGGACCAGGCGGCGGATCTCCTCCTCGTCCCCGAGCCGTTCCAGGGCCGCGTCCAGGCCGTCGTAAGGCACGTCCCGCAGGGCGTCGACGCCGAGGAGCGCCGCGCCCTTCTCGCAGCCGGCCCGGCGCTTGCCGTACTCGCCGTCGCTGTGGGCGTGCTTGACGCGGGTGTCGACGACGAGCAGCCGCAGGCCCTCGCGTGCCAGGTCGAAGGGGATCTGGCGCTGGGCGAGGTCGCGGGTGTCGAGGAAGAGGGCGTGGCCCGCCTCGCAGCAGGCCGAGGCCGTCTGGTCCATGATGCCGGTGGGGGCGCCGACGTAGACGTTCTCGGCGCGCTGGCACAGGCGGGCCAGCTGCCAGGCCTTCAGGCCGAGGCCGTACAGGTCGTTCAGGGCCAGGGCGACGACGACCTCCAGGGCCGCCGAGGAGGACAGGCCCGCGCCGGAGGGCACCGTGGACGTCAGGTGGACGTCCGCGCCCGGCACCGCGTGGCCGGCCTCGCGCAGCGCCCAGACCACGCCCGCCGGGTACGCCGTCCAGTCCTTGTCGGACCCGGGCGCCAGGTCGGCCACGCGCAGTTCGACGGGGTCGCCCGGGACGTCGGCCGAGTGCAGCCGCAGCACGCCGTCGTCGCGGCGGGCCACGGCGGCGATCGTCTCGTGCGGCAGCGCGAACGGCATCACGAAGCCGTCGTTGTAGTCGGTGTGCTCACCGATGAGGTTGACGCGGCCGGGTGCCGCCCACACTCCCTCCGGGCCGGTGCCGTACAGCTCGGCGAACGAGTCCCGGACCTGCTGTGCCCCCACTACTGCTCCCTCGCGATGTGCTGCGCGAACTCCCAGGCGTCCGCGACGATTCCCGCGAGATCCGCGCGGGACGGGTTCCAGCCGAGCCTGTCGCGGGCGGCGCCGGCGGAGGCGACCAGCACCGCCGGGTCGCCGGCCCTGCGCGGGGCCACGACCTCCGGGACGGGGTGGCCGGTGACCCGGCGGACCGTCTCGACGACCTCGCGGACGGAGAAGCCGTTGCCGTTGCCGAGGTTGCAGATGAGGTGCTCGCCCGGGGCGGCGGCCCGCAGCGCGAGCAGGTGGGCCTCGGCGAGGTCCGCCACGTGGATGTAGTCGCGCACGCAGGTGCCGTCGGGGGTCGGGTAGTCGTCGCCGAAGACCGAGATGGCCTCGCGGCGGCCCTGGGCGACCTGGAGGACCAGCGGGATCAGGTGCGACTCGGGATCGTGGCGCTCGCCGCAGGCGCCGTAGGCGCCGGCCACGTTGAAGTAGCGCAGGGAGACCGCGCCCAGGCCGTGCGCCGCCGCCTCGCCGGTGATCATGTGGTCGACGGCGAGCTTGGAGGCGCCGTAGGGGTTGGTGGGCCTGGTCGGGGCGGTCTCGAGGATCGGCGTCCGCTCGGGCTCGCCGTAGGTCGCGGCGGTGGAGGAGAAGACCAGCTTGCGCACGCCGGCCTCGCGCATCGCGGCGAGCAGCGCCATGGTGCCGCCGACGTTGTTGTCCCAGTACTTCTCCGGCTTCACCACCGACTCGCCGACCTGCGAGAACGCGGCGAAGTGCAGCACCGCGTCGAAGGAGGGGTCGAGCCACTTGGCGGCGTCGCGGATGTCGCCCTCGACGAAGGAGGCGCCGGCGGGCACGCCCTCGCGGAAGCCCGTGGAGAGGTTGTCGAGCACGACGACCTCGTGGCCGGCCTCCAGCAGGTGCTGGGCGACCACGCTCCCGACGTAACCCGCGCCACCCGTCACCAGGTACTTCCCGCTCATGAACTCGCTACCTCTCGCAATCGCTGGGCCGCGCGCTCCGGTGGCACGTCGTTGATGAAGACGTTCATGCCGGACTCGGAGCCCGCGAGGAACTTCAGCTTGCCGGAAGTTCGGCGGATGGTGAAAAGTTCGAGGTGGAGGGCGAAGTCCTCGCGGACGACTCCGTCGAACTCCTCCAGCGCGCCGAAGGGCGCCTGGTGCCAGGCGGCGATGTACGGCGTCGGCGGTTCACCCTCGCCGAAGATCCGGTCGAAGCGCCGCAACAGTTCCAGATAGACCTGGGGGAACTCTGTGCGCGCGGCCTCGTCGAGCGCGAGCAGGTCGGGGACGCGGCGCTTGGGGTAGAGGTGGACCTCGTAGGGCCAGTGCGCCGCGTACGGCACGAAGGCCGCCCAGTGCTCGGTCTCCAGGACGACCCGCTCACCGGCCAGTTCGCGCTCCAGGACGGCGTCGAAGAGGTTGCCGCCGCCGGTGGCGTCCTTGTGGGCCGCCAGCGAGCGCAGCATCAGCGCGGTGCGCGGGGTGGTGAACGGGTAGGCGTAGATCTGGCCGTGCGGGTGGCCGAGGGTCACGCCGATCTCCGCGCCGCGGTTCTCGAAGCAGAACACCTGCTCCACGGCGGGCAGGTGGGACAGCTCGAAGGTGCGGTCGGTCCAGGCCTCCAGGACGAGGCGCGCCTGCTCCTCGGTGAGCGCGGCGAAGGACGCGTCGTGGTCGGAGGTGAAGCAGACGACCTCGCAGCGGCCCGAGTCGCCGGCCAGCGACGGGAAGCGGTTCTCGAAGACCACCACGTCGTAGGAGGAGTCCGGGACCTCGGTGAGCCGCTCGCCGTGGGTGGGGCACAGGGGGCACTCGTCGGCCGGCGGGTGGTAGGTGCGGCCCTGGCGGTGGGAGGCGACGGCGACGGCGTCGCCGAGGAGCGGGTCGGGGCGGATCTCGGAGGTGGTGACGGTCGGCTCCAGCGGGCGCCGGTCGACGGCGTCGCGGACGGTGTCGTCACGCAGGTCGTAGTAGATCAGCTCACGACCGTCGGCCAGCCGGGTCGAGGTCTTCTTCACTGTCGGACTCCCTGTTCGTCCAAGCCCGGGCCGTACCCGACCACTCAGTCACCCAACACAATCGAACATAACACATCACAACTCACCATGGGAGGCTACCGGTGCGACGCACGGGCCGGCCACGGGGTTCACATCACAATCAAACAAAGACAACCAACAAAAGTGTTCAATTCATGAACGCGAAGGCGTAGGTTCCCGGCTGGATCCGTTCGCGCAACGAAGCGAGTTCTTTATGCAAACCCCCACATCCCCCACATACGCACCCGCGTACCTGGCGGCGGAGCTACGGCTGCCGACCAACGCCCTCGACTACACGATCCTCGCCATCTACTTCGTCGTCGTCCTCGGCATCGGTTTCGCCGCCCGCCGCTCCGTGAAGACCAGCCTCGACTTCTTCCTCTCCGGACGCTCCCTGCCCGCGTGGATCACCGGCCTGGCGTTCATCTCCGCCAACCTGGCCGCGACCGAGATCCTCGGTATGGCCGCCAACAGCGCCCAGTACGGCGCCTACACCGTGCACTGGTACTGGATCGGCGCCATCCCCGCCATGGTCTTCCTCGGCCTGGTGATGATGCCCTTCTACTACGGCTCCAAGGTGCGCTCGGTCCCCGAGTTCCTGCTGCTGCGCTTCGACAGGGGCGCGCACCTGCTCAGTTCGATCCTGTTCGCCTTCGCGGCCATCCTCATCGCCGGTGTGAACCTCTACGCCCTCGCGATCGTCGTCGAGGCGCTGCTCGGCTGGCCGCAGTGGGTGGCGATCGTCGTCGCCGGCTTCTTCGTCCTGGCCTACATCACCCTCGGCGGACTGTCCTCCGCGATCTACAACGAGGTGCTGCAGTTCTTCGTGATCCTCGCGGCCCTCATCCCGCTCGTGGTGCTCAGCCTGAAGAAGGTGGGCGGCTGGGACGGCCTGACCCACAAGCTCACCGAGACCCACGGGGCGAACTTCACCACCGCCTGGGGCGGCACCGGCATCGGCCACGCCAACCCGCTCGGCGCCAACTGGCTGACCATCGTCCTCGGCCTCGGCTTCGTGCTCTCCTTCGGCTACTGGACGACCAACTTCGCCGAGGTGCAGCGCGCCCTGTCCGCGAAGAACCTCTCGGCCGCGCAGCGCACCCCGCTGATCGCCGCGTTCCCGAAGATCTTCATCGTCTTCCTGGTGATGATCCCGGGTCTGGTCGCCGCCGCCGTCGTCCCGAAGATCGGCACCTCGGCCTCCGGGCTCCAGTACAACGACGCGATCCCCTACCTGATGCAGGAACTGCTGCCCAACGGCGTCCTCGGCATCGCGGTCACCGGTCTGCTCGCCGCCTTCATGGCCGGCATGGCCGCCAACGTGTCGTCCTTCAACACCGTGTTCACCAACGACATCTGGGCCAAGTACGTCGTCAAGGACCGCGAGGACTCCTACTACGTGCGGTTCGGCCGGCTCATCACCGCCATAGGCGTGCTCGCCTCGGTCGGCACCGCGTTCCTGGCGTCGTCGTTCTCGAACATCATGAGCTACCTGCAGACGCTGTTCTCCTTCTTCAACGTGCCGATGTTCGTGGTGTTCATCGTCGGCATGTTCTGGAAGCGCGCGTCCGTGAAGTCCGGCTTCTGGGGCCTGCTCGCGGGCACCACCGCGGCGATGGTGAACTACTTCGTCCTGTACAAGAAGGACATCATCCACATCCCCACCGACCAGGGCGCCAACTTCGTCTCGGCGATCGCCGGTTTCGTCGCCGGCGCGGTGGTCATGGTGGCCGTCACCCTGTTCACCAAGCCCAAGCCGGAAGCGGCCCTGCAAGGACTCGTCTACGGCACCAGGTCCCCCGGCATGGCCGAGGCGCCCGCCCCCGGCGACGAGGCCTGGTACCGCAAGCCCGCCCTGCTCGGCTGGGGCGCCGTCGTCCTCGCCGCCGCCTGCTACATCCCGTTCTCGTTCTGACCGCGGGAGGATGGAGAAACCATGTCACAGTCCCAGAACCCCGACCGGCCCGAGCGTTCCGGCCACTCCGAGGCGGACGTCCAGCGGGAAGTCACCGAACTGGAGGGCAAGTCCGCGACCGCCGCGCGCATCTTCGACCTGCGGCGGATCATCGGCGGGCTGTTCGTCCTCTACGGGGTCATCGTCACGATCACCGGCATCACCGACTCGCAGGCGGCCATCGACAAGGCCCAGGGCGTCAACATCAACCTGTGGACCGGGATCGGGATGCTCGCCCTCGGCGTGTTCTTCCTGGTGTGGCTGAAGCTGCGGCCGGCCGCGGCGCCCCAGCCGCCCGCGGAGGGGCCGGACGCCCAGTAGGCCCCGGTCGTCCGCTTCCCCCCTCAGGTGCGGCCCGCGCGGTCCAGCAGACCCGTGCGGGCCGCCAGGGCCGCCGCCTCCAGGCGGGAGCCCACGCCCAGCTTCATCAGGACGCGCTGCACATGGGTGCGGGCCGTGCTCGGGGCGATGCCCATCCCGGCCGCGATCAGCCGCGTGTCCTCGCCCTCCGCCACCCGCACCAGGACCTCCACCTCCCGGGGCGTGAGCATCCGCAGCAGCCGCTGGGCCTCGTCGTCCGGCTGGGCGGCCGGGTTCAGCAGCTCGCCGAAGGCGCCCTGGAGCAGTTGCGGGGCGACCGCCGCCTCACCGGCCCGCGCCTTCGTGATCGCCCGCTCCACGCCCTCTATGCGCTCGTCGTGCCGCACGTAACCCGAGGCGCCCGCGGCGAAGGCCGCGGCGATGCCCCGCGGGGAGGGCACCGGGCCCAGCACGACCACCGCCACCTGCGGGCGTTCCTGCTTGATCCGCGTCACCGGGTCGAACACATGCGGCTCGGCCGGCGCCGCCGTCCCCAGCAGGCAGACCTCCGGTGCGCGGCTGATCACCAGCTCCGCCGCGCCCGCCGCGGGCGCCGCCGCGGCCAGCACCCGGTGCCCCCGCAGTTTCAGCGCCGAGGCCAGTGCCTCGGCGAGCAGTCGGTGGTCGTCGACCACCATGAGCCGCACTCCCATCGGCAACCCCCCAGTTCCCTCCCGGAAGCTACACGCTCGTCCTCCGGCGCGCTGCCCCTACCGGCGAGAAGTGCCCCGGATCGCCGAAACACCCGGCGCGCGGAAGCACCCCCGGAGTGACGCGCGCGGCCCCGCTCCCGGGCGGACCGGGGGCGGGGCCGGGGGCGGGGCCGGGGGCGGCCGGGCTCAGCCGCCCGCGCCGAAGGCCAGCGCCAGGTACTCCTTGCCGAAGGCCGACGAGCGCTGCTTGTGGGCGTAGACCGACGCCATGTAGAGGCGGCCGTGCCGGAAGAGGATCTCCGCGTAGTCCGGGGACATGCCGGTCTGCGCGGCCCGTACGTCCCGCGTGGCCGGGGTCTCCAGCAGCACGGTCTCCTTGAAGCTGTTGCCGTCGATGCTCACCACCTGGCCGCCCTTGTCGTAGGGCGGGCGCTTGTAGGCGAGCAGGGCGCCGCCGTCCGTGCGCAGCGGGTAGATCTGGTAGCCGTCGCCCGCGTCGGCGCGCTGACCGGTCTGCCGGCCGGTGGTGAGGTCGAAGGCGACGATCTCGTTGGTCTGGCCGTGCTGGCCGCCGCCGTCGTGCTGCTCGGTCCCCAGGTACAGCCGGTCGTTGCCGGCCACGATGCCCGCGCAGTACTCGATCCTGGTGATCGCGTCGCAGCGGCCCCCGTACTGGTCGCCGGGCGCGCTGATGTGGGAACGCAGCCTGCCGGTCGCGCTGTCGATGGCGAAGAAGTCCGAGATGCCGTGGTCGCCGCCCAGGTCGGCGGCGCCCACCAGCCGGGCGGGCGCGACGATACCCCCGGAATCGAAGCCCGTTGGCCGCGTGTTTT
>NZ_JBHJUW010000067.1:0-36756 GCF_042268205.1 Streptomyces sp. NPDC056160 | reverse complement strand
GGCGTGTGTGTGGCACCCCCGCGGGCGGTCCGCGGTGTCTTGGCCTATCACCGCCGTGTGGCGGGGGCCCCCGCCGCGGGCGGCGCCCCCCACGAGCGGGTCGGCCGAGACGATCCCCGCGTACTCGATGCCCTTGGCCAGCTTGTAGTCCGAGACGACCTTCCCCGACTTCGGGTCGATGGTCTGGATGTGCAGCTGACGCTGGCCGTACGTGCCGCACTTGCGCACCGCGACCAGTTTCCGGCCGCCGCCGTAGCCGGCGTCGTAGCAGGTGTCGCCGGGCTTGGGGGCCCACAGCTGCTTGCCGTCGGCGAGGGCGAAGGCGGCGCCGCCGCTGGTGCTGCCCACGGCGACGGTGCTGCCGCCGCCGATGGTCACGTTGTTGAGGTTGACCGGCGCGTCCCCCGACTTGACCTGCCGGGTCCACAGCTTCTTGCCGGCCGCGAGGTCGATCACCGCGACCTGGCTGCAGCCGTGCGAGGGCTTGGCCTTGGTGGGCATGGCGGGCTCGTACAGGATCGCCGTCCTGTCGTTCCCCGTGACGTGGCGGGTGGCCTGGCAGACCGGGCCGGGCAGCTTGAGCGACCACCGCTCGGTGCCCTTGACCGGGTCGTAGCCGACGATCTCGGCGTTGCCCGTCTTGGCGTACACCTTGTCGGTGAGCCAGGAGCCGGTGGTGGCGGTCGTGTCGTCGACGGCGGGCACCGGCAGCTGGAACAGGACCTTGGCGGCCGGGTTCGAGGGCACCTTCTCCTTGCCGCCCGTCGCCGTGCCGCCGCCGGACTTGTCGCCGCCGCCGGACTTGTCTCCGCCGTCGGAGGAGGCGGTGTCCTTCTTGCCGTCGCCACCGGACGAACTCGCGTACCAGACGCCGCCACCGACGATCAGGGCGATCGCGGCGACGGCCGCGACGATGATCAGCAGCTGCTTGTTGTCCCTGCGGCCCGCTCCGCCCCCGCCCGGCACGCCCGCCTGCGGCTGCGTCGGGGCCGCGGGGTGTCCGGGCCCGCCCGGGTAGCCGTAGCCCGGCTGAGCGGGCTGCCCCGGATACCCGTAACCGGGCTGCGCGCCGTACGCGTTCGGGGCCGGGGCCGGTGTCGGCGACTGACCCGGGTAGCCGTAGCCCGCGGGGGGCTGCGGAGGCTGGGGTGCCTGGGGCGCCTGGGGTGCCTGGGGTGCCTGGGGTGCCTGGGGTGCCTGGGGTGCCTGGGGGTAGCCGTACCCGGGCTGGGGCTGCTGAGGGGGCTGCGGATAGCCGTAACCCGGCGCCGGCTGCGGGGGCCCGGCGAAGTCGGGGCCGCCGGGCGCGGGCGGTGCCTGCGACGGCGGAGCCTGCGGCGGCACCCCCGGCTGCCCGGGCGGCTGGTCCTGCGGCCCATCGCCCGCAGGCGGACCAAACCCGCCCTGGTGGGGCGGCTGCTGGGGCGGCGGGGGCGGTGGTTGGGTCATGAACGGATGCACCTCTGAACGACGGGAACGACGGGAACGACGACGACGGGCACGGCACTACGGTCGGCAACCGGGCCGGGGCCGAGCGGGGGCCCAGGGGCAGGGCGGGAGACGAAGCCGACGGCCCTGGGCGGTGCCGGGGTCCGGCAGGACTGCCGGACCGGCCGGCGCGGACTGCCCGCCCGGCCGGGCACCGCCTGCCGGCAGGTGGCCGGGGCTCCGGGCGAGCCGGGGCGGGGCTGCCTGCGGGCGGCCCGGCCGCCGGGCGGCCCGGGTGCTGCGGTGGCCCGGGGGCTGCGGTGGCCGGGCCGGGTCGGGCCGGTGGCCGGGCCGGGTTGCGGTGGAGGGTCGGCTCACTTGGCGAAGGCGAGCATCAGTTTCTCCTTCGTCTTGTCGTTGCCGTTCAGCCGGGTCGTGGAGATGTAGAAGCGGCCGTCGACCCAGTCGACGTCCCGGGAGAAGAAGCCGTTCTCGATCCGCGCGGTGCCCTGCGGGTTCTGCAGCAGCTTGACCGGAGTGTGGTTCGAGCCGCCCGCCGCCACGGACACGACCTGGCCGCCCTGGTCGTACGACGGCTCGACGTAGGCGATGAGCTGCCCGTTCTCCACCTTGAGCGGCATCATCGAGGTGTCCGAGGGCGACTTGACGCGCCACTTCTCCTTGCCGGTGGCGAGGTTGACGGCGACGATCTCGTTGGGGCCGCTCGTGGCCTTCGTGGGCAGGTAGAGGGTGCCCGCGTCGGCCGCCACGCCCCGGCAGCCCTGGAGTTCACGGTTGAGGATGGCCCAGCCGCACTCGGGGGCGAAGGTGCCCTTGACGTCGGCCTGCGAACGGACTGACCCGTCGCTGTTCAGGGTCGACAGGTTCCAGTGCTTCTTGTCCTCGTCGGTCGAGTACAGGACCAGCGGGTCGACGGAGTAGGTCCGCTGCACCGACCAGCCCTTGGGGATCTTCCGGGTCCACCTGGCCTTGCCGGTGGCGGGGTCGAGTTCCTGCACCTCGTCGTGGGCGCTCGCGCCGCCCGCCCCGCAGGAGGCGACCGAGACCAGCCGGGCGCCGCCCGCGAACGCGGTCGGGAAGCAGGCCTGGCCGTACTTCGTCTTCTCGTACATCTTGGCGCCGGTGTCGACGTTGTACGCGACACCGGACTGCGAGCGGCCCACCATCAGCGTCTTGCCGGTGACGGACAGCTCGACGGTGAGTGCGCTGTCGAACAGCGCGCCGTCGGCGACCGTCGCGGTCCAGCCCTTCTTGCCGGTGTCCAGGTCGATCTGCTGGAGCTGGTTGCACTTGGCGCGGTCGCTGGTACCGCTCATGTACGCCACCACGGCCTTGTCGTCGGCCGTCTTCTGCTCGGTCACCGCGCAGATCTTCTGCGGGAAGGTGATCGGCGCCCAGGCCGGCCTGCCGTCCCCGACGTCGTACGCGAAGACCTGCTTGTAGGCGGCCTTCACCGCCGCCTTGCCGGTGATCCACATGCCGGGGGCCTCGGCGCCGCTGCCGGGCGCGTCCGGGGCCTCCTTGTACCAGAGCACCCGGGCCTCGCCCGCCTTGCGGCCCTGGTTGAGGTCCGCCGGGTCCTTGGCGCCGTCGCCGCTGCCGTCACCGGGGTCGACCGGCGCGTTCGAGGCCGCGCCCGTGGACCCGGACGCCTTGGCGTCGCCGCTCTGCTGCGCGACCGGCTTCTTCTCGCCGTCGCCACCGCCTGTGACGGCCCACACGGTGCCGCCGACCACCGCCAGCGCGGCCACCGCCGCCCCGATGACGAGGGCGGGCCTGTTCATGAAGGGGTTGCGGGAGCCGCCGCCGGGCGGCGGGGTGCCGGGCACACCGGGGAACTGCGGCTGCGGGTAGCCGTATCCGGGCTGCTGCCCGTACGGGCCCGGCTGCTGCGGCGGACCGTACGGGCCGGGGGCGGGGGCGCCGGGTGCTCCGTAAGGGCCCTGGGCGCCGGGTGCTCCGTAAGGGCCCTGGGCGGCGGGTGCTCCGTAGGGACCCGGCTGGGCGTTCGGTCCCGGCTGCGCATAGGGGCCGGGCTGGGCGTTCGGTCCCGGTCCGCCGTAGGGGCCCGGCTGCCGGGTGTGGCCGTAGCCCGGCTGGGGCTGTTGCGGGTAGCCGTAGCCCGGCTGGGGCTGTTGCGGGTAGCCGTAGCCGGGCTGGGACTGCGGCGGGCCGGCCGGGGGCGCGGTCTGCGGGGGCTGCGGTGCGCCCTGCGGCGGGTGGGCCGGGGGCGGGGGCGTGGCCTGCCGCGGGTCATTCGCGGCGCCGGCTCCGCCGCCCTGCGGTGGTTGCGGCTGCGAAGCCCCGTCCTGTGGCGGCGGTGCTCCGAAGCCGCCCTGCGGCGGCTGACTGGGCGGCTGAGTCATCAGCGCGTCCCCCCTCGTTCACTGATTTTTAGCCACGCCCCGAGATCCGTGGCAGACACGGATGGTTCCGGGCAGGGTCCCAACGGCCCTTTCTATCACTGGCCGCCGACACCCCACCGCGCCGTGGCCGCCCCCGTTCCCAAGGGAGAACCGGCCTGTGATGGCCTCGTTACGCGCCTGCCCAGGCCTTCACGCGTCCTCCACGCGGCGCACGCGCCCCGTCGTGCACGCCGTGCGCTCGCTACGCGTCCTCAGCGAGTTCGAGCCAGCGCAGCTCCAGTTCCTCGCGCTCGGCCGCCAGGTCGCGCAGTTCGGCGTCGAGTTCGGCCACCTTCGCGAAATCGGTGGCGTTCTCCGCGATCCGGGCGTGCAGGGTGCCCTCCTTCTCGGAGATCTTGTCCAACTGCCGCTCGATCTTCTGGAGTTCCTTCTTGGCGGCGCGCAGTTCGGCGGCGCTCTTCTCGGGCGCGGCGCTCTGGCCGGCGGCGGGCGCCGGCGCGGCGGCCGGGGCGACCGCGGCCTGCTGCTCCATACGGTGGCGCCGCTCCAGGTACTCGTCGATGCCGCGCGGCAGCATCCGCAGGGCGCCGTCGCCCAGGAGCGCCTGCACCGTGTCGGTGGTGCGCTCGATGAAGAACCGGTCATGGGAGATGACGATCATCGAGCCGGGCCAGCCGTCGAGCAGGTCCTCCAGCTGCGTGAGGGTCTCGATGTCGAGGTCGTTGGTGGGCTCGTCGAGGAAGAGGACGTTGGGCTCGTCCATGAGCAGGCGCAGCAGCTGCAGCCGCCGGCGCTCGCCGCCGGACAGGTCACCGACCGGCGTCCACTGCTTCTCCTTGCCGAAGCCGAACGTCTCGCACAGCTGCCCGGCGGTCATCTCCCGGCCCTTGCCGAGGTCGACGCGCTCGCGCACCTGCTGCACGGCTTCCAGGACGCGCAAGGCGGGGTCGAGTTCGGCGACCTCCTGGGACAGGTAGGCCAGCTTGACGGTCCTGCCGACGGCGATCCGGCCGCCCGCGGGCTGCGTCTCGCCCTCGGTGCGCGCCGCCTGCTCCATGGCCCGCAGCAGGGAGGTCTTGCCCGCGCCGTTGACGCCGACCAGGCCGATGCGGTCGCCGGGGCCGAGCTGCCAGGTGACGTGCTTGAGCAGCACCTTCGGGCCGGCCTGGACGGTCACGTCCTCCAGGTCGAACACGGTCTTGCCGAGCCGGGAGGACGCGAACTTCATCAGCTCGCTCCTGTCGCGGGGCGGGGGGACGTCGGCGATCAGTTCGTTGGCGGCTTCGATGCGGAAGCGGGGCTTGGAGGTCCGGGCGGGGGCGCCGCGGCGCAGCCAGGCCAGCTCCTTGCGGACCAGGTTCTGCCGCTTGGTCTCCTCGGTGGCGGCGATGCGCTCGCGTTCGGCGCGGGCGAAGACGTAGTCGGAGTAGCCGCCCTCGTACTCGTAGACGGTGCCGCGCTGCACGTCCCACATGCGGGTGCAGACCTGGTCGAGGAACCAGCGGTCGTGGGTGACGCAGACGAGCGCGGAGCGGCGCTCGCGCAGGTGTCCGGCGAGCCAGGCGATGCCCTCGACGTCGAGGTGGTTGGTGGGCTCGTCCAGGACGAGCAGGTCCTGCTCCTCGATGAGCAGCTTGGCCAGCGCGATGCGGCGCCGCTCGCCGCCGGACAGCGGGCCGATCACGGTGTCCAGGCCCTTGGGGAAGCCCGGCAGGTCGAGCCCGCCGAACAGCCCGGTCAGCACGTCGCGGATCTTGGCGTTGCCCGCCCACTCGTGGTCGGCGAGGTCGCCGATGACCTCGTGCCGGACGGTCGCCTCCGGGTCGAGCGAGTCGTGCTGCGTGAGCACGCCGAGCCGCAGCCCGCCCGCGTGCGTGACCCGCCCGGTGTCGGCCTCCTCGGCCCTGGCCAGCATCCGGATCAGCGTCGTCTTGCCGTCGCCGTTGCGCCCGACGACCCCGATCCGGTCCCCCTCGGACACGCCGAGCGACACACCGTCGAGCAGGGCACGCGTGCCGTACACCTTGCTGACGTTCTCGACATTGACCAGGTTGACGGCCATTTCACTCCTGCCCGGGGGGATGGATCGACTTTCAAGCGTAGGGCCTGCCGGAGGAGGCCTGGGCGTGGGAGTGTCATCACTCTTTGTGACGACGTGATCGGGATCGCCGCACACCCAGATGATCGACGGGAGCCTGGTCTTCGTGAGTCCGCCGCGCTACTCCCACAGCCTCGTCATCGAGCGGCTGAAGCTCACCGTCCCCTTCGACATCGACCTGACGGAGATCGGCCTTCTCTGCTCGCGGCTCACTCAGACGATCGTCGCTCCCATCGCCGGAGCCGCCGCGACCCGGGCGGCCCTGCACGTCCCCGAGGCGAGCAGCGCTCCCGCCACCCGCGCCCCCGTCTCCTCGTCGGGCACCAGGAACGCCGTCGTAGGCCCCGACCCCGACACCAGCCCCGCCAGCGCGCCCGCCGTGCGGCCCGCCGCGAGGGTGTCCGCCAGGGACGGCCGCAGGGAGAGCGCCGCGGGCTGGAGGTCGTTGGTGAGCGTGGCGGCCAGCGCGTGGGCGTCGCCCTTCGCCAGGGCGGCCAGCAGGTCCGCCGAGGCCACCGGTTCGGGGATCTCCCGCCCCTGCGCCAGCCGGTCGAACTCGCCGTAGACCGCGGGCGTGGACAGGCCGCCGTCGGCGACCGCGAACACCCAGTGGAAGGCGCCGCCCACCTCCAGCGGCGTCAGCCGCTCCCCGCGCCCGGTGCCCAGCGCCGCCCCGCCCACCAGGCTGAACGGCACGTCGCTGCCCAACCCGGCGCAGATGTCGAGGAGTTCGTCGCGCAAGGCGCCGGTCCCCCACAGCGCGTCGCAGGCCACCAGCGCGCCCGCGCCGTCCGCGCTGCCGCCCGCCATGCCGCCGGCGACGGGGATGTCCTTGGTGATGTGGATGTGGACGGCGGGAGCGCGGCCGTGGCGCTCGGCGAGGACCTCAGCGGCGCGGGCGGCGAGGTTCGTGCGGTCCAGGGGGACCTGGCCGGCGTCCGGGCCCGCGCAGGTCACGCGCAGTTCGTCGGCCTCGGTGACGGTGATCTCGTCGTACAGGCCGACGGCCAGGAAGACGTTCGCCAGGTCGTGGAAGCCGTCGGGACGGGCGGCGCCCACCGCGAGCTGTACGTTGACCTTGGCGGGGACGCGGACGGTGACGCTCACTGGGCTTCGGGCTCCTCGGGTCCGGCGGCGCGGTGCTCTGCGATCCGCGCGAACTCCTCCACGGTCAGCGACTCGCCGCGTGCCTGCGGCGACACCCCGGCGGCGACCAGCGCCGCCTCCGCCGCCGCCGCCGACCCGGCCCAGCCGGAGAGCGCGGCCCGCAGGGTCTTGCGGCGCTGGGCGAAGGCCGCGTCGACGACCGCGAACACCTCGCGCCTGGTGGCGGTGGTCTTCAGGGGCTCGCTGCGGCGGACCAGGGACACCAGTCCGCTGTCGACGTTCGGGGCGGGCCAGAAGACGTTGCGGCCGATGGCTCCGGCGCGCTTGACCTCGGCGTACCAGTTCGCCTTGACGGACGGCACGCCGTACACCTTGGAGCCGGGGGCGGCGGCGAGCCGGTCGGCGACCTCCGCCTGCACCATGACGAGGGTGCGTTCGATGCTCGGGAAGGTGTCGAGCATGTGCAGCAGCACGGGGACGGCGACGTTGTACGGCAGGTTCGCCACCAGCGCGGTCGGGGCGGGGCCCGGCAGTTCGGCGACGTGCATCGCGTCGCGGTGGACGAGCGCGAACCGGCCGGCGCGCTCGGGCATGCGCGCGGCGATCGTGGCGGGCAGCGCGGCGGCGAGCACGTCGTCGATCTCCACCGCGGTGACCCGGTCGGCGGCCTCCAGCAGGGCGAGCGTGAGGGAGCCGAGCCCCGGCCCGACCTCGACGACCACGTCCTCGGGGGTGACGTCGGCGGTGCGGACGATGCGGCGGACCGTGTTCGCGTCGATCACGAAGTTCTGGCCGCGCTGTTTGGTGGGGCGGACGCCGAGGGCCGCCGCCAGCTCGCGGACGTCGGCGGGGCCCAGCAGGGCGTCGGGGATGGGGCTGCTCACGGCACAAGGGTACGGGGCGCCGGGTCCTGCCCCGCCCGCTCCGGCACCCGCACCTGCCGCCCCCTCCCGGCGAGGACCCCGGCGGCAGAGGCCTCACCGGGGATCTGACCGGCGCCTCACCGGGGCATCACCGCGGTCTCACCCGGGCCTCACCGGGGGACCCACCGGGGCCTACGAACGCAGCCGGTCGCCGCAGTGCGGCCAGGGGGCGGCGCCCCGGCGCACGTAGAGCTTCTTGGCGCGGTACGTCTGCTCCTCGGCCGGGGCGTCCTGGGGGCGGCCGGCGCCGCCGAGGCCGCGCCAGGTGCCCTGGTCGAACTGGTACAGGCCGCCGTAGGTGCCGGAGGGGTCCTGCGCGTCGGGGCGGCCCCCGGACTCGCACTGCGCCAGCCCCTGCCAGTTCAGGTGGTCGGCGCCGCGCACCGACGGCGGGTGCGGCAGGGTGCCGACCTTCACGATCTGCGTCCTGGGCGCGCGCACCACCTCCGACTCCACGCGCCGCGGCCGCTGCCGCACGCCGTTGACCGAGCGCAGCGCGTACGTGACCCGGCGCACGCCGGGCCGCCCGGTCCGTTCGACGACCTCGGTGCCGAGGAACAGGGTGGGGTCGGCGGTGCGCCGGACGCTGAACGGGATCGGCTCCTCGCGCACCTCCCGGCCGCCGGTGATCCGCAGCACGGTGACCGTCTGCCCGTCGCGCGGGAAGCTGTCCGGCGGGACGGAGGTGGTGTCCTGGCCGCGCAGGGTGACCCCGGCCTCCTCGACCGCCTCCCGCACGGTCGCCGCGTTGGTGCGGACGGTGCGCGGACGGCCGTCCGCCATGACCGTGACGGCACGCTCGGTGCGGACCTCGAGCGTGAGGCCGGCGCGTCCGATGAGCCGGGAGCGTGCGGCGGACAGGTACGCGCCCTCCGCGCGCACCCCCCACTCTCTCAGCGCGTCCGCCACCGTGCGCGCCGTCGTCCACACCTCGCGCCGGTGCCCGTCGAGGGTGAGCCGCACGGGGCGCCCGTAGCGCACCACGACCTCTCCACCGCTGGTGAGCGCCGTGCCGGGAGCCGGGACCACCGCGTCGTGCTCGCCCACCCGTACGCCCTCCTGGGCGAGCAGTTCCGACACGTCGTCGGCGAAGGTGTGCAGGCTGCGCGGCCTGCCGTCGACGCTGAGGTCGACCGCCTTGTCGTTGGCGACGAACGCGGTGGTGCCGCCCGCCAGGAAGGCGACCACCAGCGCCTGCGGCAGCAGCCGCCGCAGGCCCGTCTCGGGCAGGTGCGCGGGGCGCGGGCCGCGCCGCCGCGCACGCCGGCGCCCGCCCCGCTCGGCCGCCTGCCGCGGTACCACCGGCAAAACGGCGGAACGCCGGCCCGCCGGCGACCGGTCCGCCGGCGACCGGTCCGCCGCCTCGTAGGCGGGCCGGTAGGTGTCCTGGTACGGCGGTGGGGTGGGCAGCGGTGCCGGCAGCGGCGGCGGCCCGCCGGGGTCGTAGGCCGTCGTGGACACCCGGTACGGCTCCTGCTCCCCGTACGGCCCATACGGCTCGGGCGCCGGTCCGTACGCCGGTCCGCGCACCGCTTCGCGCACCGCTTCGCGCGTCGCTGCGTACGCCGGTTCGCGCATCGCCTCGTACGCCGGTTCGCGCGGCTCGTACGCCGACGCGTACGGCTCGTGCGGCGCGTACGGTTCGTACCGTTCGTACGCCTCACAGGCTTCGTACGCCTCGCATGTCTCGTACGGCGAGCTGCTCAACCGACACACTCCTGGGGCCGAGATCGGGGCCCCCAGAACCTAGCGGAGCGCCCGTCACTCTCCAAAGCGGCGCGGCTACGCTCAGTGTGCGCCGGAGCGGGTCAGTAGCCGAAGGCGCGTGCGGTGTTGGCGGCGAGCGCCGTGGCCAGCGCGTCCTCGTCGATGCCCCGCACGGCGGCCATCGCACGCACCGTCACCGGCACGAGATACGGCGCGTTGGGCCGTCCGCGGTAGGGCGCCGGGGTGAGGAAGGGCGCGTCGGTCTCCACCAGGACCAGTTCCAGCGGGGCGACGGCGAGGGCGTCCCGCAGGTTCTGGGCGTTCTTGAAGGTGACGTTGCCGGCGAAGGACATGAAGTAGCCCGCGCGGGCGCACACCTCGGCCATCTCCGCGTCGCCCGAGTAGCAGTGGAACACCGTCCGCTCGGGCGCGCCCTCCTCCTTGAGGACCCGCAGTACGTCGGCGTGGGCGTCGCGGTCGTGGATGACGAGCGCCTTGCCGTGCCGTTTGGCGATCTCGATGTGGGCGCGGAAGGACCGCTCCTGCGCCTCCTTGCCCTCCGGCCCGGTGCGGAAGTGGTCGAGGCCGGTCTCGCCCACGCCCTTGACGTGCTCCAGCGCTGCCAGGCGGTCGATCTCGGCGAGCGCCTCGTCGAGGGCCGCGTCCCCGCCCGGCTGCCGGGCACCCTGCCGCGACCAGCCGTCGGGGTCGCCGTGGACGATGCGGGGTGCCTCGTTTGGGTGCAGGGCGACCGCCGCGTGGACGCCGGCGTAGGCCGCGGCCGTCTCGGCGGCCCAGTGCGAGCCGCGTACGTCGCAGCCGACCTGGACGACCGTGGTCACGCCCACCGAGGCGGCCTTGGCCAGGCCCTCCTCGACCGTGCCGGACTGCATGTCGAGGTGGGTGTGGGAGTCGGCGACCGGTATCCGCAGCGGCTCCGGGAGCGGAGGCGCCGCGGTCTTGTCGGCCTTGTCGGCGTTCGAGGGCATGCCCCGATCCTACGAAAGGGGCAGGCCGTCGCGGATCTGCCGGTCACCCGCCCCCGGACGCCGTCAGTCCTCCTTGCGGTGGAACGGGTGCAACAGGTCGGACAGGTGCCAGTGGTGCTCCGCCGGCTTGCGGTCCGCCGCCTCCTCCCCGGGCGCGGACTCGGGCAGCGGGGCCGTCACGGGTCCCGCGGGCGCCTGGTGCCGGTGGTGCGCGTGCTCGGGCTCGTGCAGGTGGCTCTGCGCGGACGAGACCCGGCCGGCCCGCATGATGCGGACGACGTGACCGTCACAGTTCTTGCAGCTCGGCCTCGTCAACGGCGACGGCACGATGCGGCCGTCCGCCACGTACCGCACGAACTCGTTGCCGTCGGCGTCCCTGTGGTGCTCTATCTCGTAGGACTGCTCCCATCCGTGCCCGCAGCGCATGCAGGCGAAGGAGTACGACTCGTTGACGACGGCGGTGGCCGAACCGCGGTGGGCGGCCTGCCCTGCGATCTCGCTCATGCCAGCTCCTCGTGTCCGCTGGACGAAGGGACGGGTACGTCCCTTCCCCCAGTTGACGCCTCCACCAGCGTGAACGCACCGGCCCTGTCGAGTGTTGGACCCGATTTGGGCGACGCTTGCCCAAGGGTCCCCTGAACGGCAGGTCTCGCTTTGCTTTTCCGAAACGTCGCTTTACTCCCTCATGGGGCGTGCGCTCATGGGAGATACGCCCTGCTCAGAGGGGGTGTGAGCGAAGTCTCGCGACGCTCGCGCGGACGCTCCGCGTCAAGGCACGTCCGCCGCGTCACCCGCAACACTCGGCACTCCGCACCACCCGCAAGCCCGGTACCGCCGCCGCACCACCCGCAAGCCCGGTACCGCCGCACCACCCGGGCATGCCCGGCGTCACCATGTCTCCACGGATGCCCGGCATCGCCGCGTAGCCGCGTCACCACGGATGCCCGGCATCGCCGCGTCACCCCGAGTGCTTGGCCGCCACCACCGCGTCGAACACCTCGCGCTTGGGCAGCCCGGCCTCGGCGGCGACCGCCGCGATGGCCTCCTTGCGCCGCTCGCCCGCCTCCTCCCGGACGCGCACCCGCCGCACCAGCTCCTCGGCGCCGATCTCCTCGGGCCCCTTCTCCGGCGCGCCCTCGACCACGACCGTGATCTCGCCGCGCACCCCGCCGCTCTCGTCGGCCCACGCGGCCAGCTCGCCGAGCCCGCCGCGCCTGACCTCCTCGTACGTCTTGGTCAGCTCGCGGCACACGGCCGCCCGCCGGTCGGCGCCGAACACCGACGCCATCGCGGCGAGCGTTTCCACGATGCGGTGCGTGGACTCGAAGAAGACGAGGGTGCGCCGCTCGCCCTCGACCTCCCGCAGCCGCGACAGCCGCTCGCCGGTCTTGCGGGGCAGGAAGCCCTCGAAGCAGAACCGGTCGACCGGCAGCCCGGACAGCGCCAGCGCGGTGAGGACGGCGGACGGCCCGGGGACGGCGGTGACCCGCACGTCCTTCTCGACGGCCGCCGCGACCAGCCGGTAGCCCGGGTCGGAGACGGACGGCATCCCCGCGTCCGTGACCAGCAGCACCCGGGCCCCGCCCACCAGCTCCTCCACCAGCTCCGGGGTGCGGGCGGACTCGTTGCCCTCGAAGTACGACACGACGCGCCCGCGCGGGGTGACACCGAGCGCCTGCGCGAGGCGGCGCAGGCGCCGGGTGTCCTCGGCGGCGATCACGTCCGCCTCCGCCAGCTCCGCGGCGAGCCGGGGCGGCGCGTCCTGGACGTCGCCGATGGGAGTACCTGCCAGAACAAGGGTTCCTGTCACGTCCCCCATCCTCTCAAGCACGCGCGGCGGCGGACGCGTCCCCACCCGCAGACGCCCATGCACGGGACTCGCACAGCGCCGTTCCCTACGATGGCGCGGTGACCAGTACCGCGTCCTCCACGGACACCCGGCAGGACCTGGCCCCGCACGACGGACGCCCGGCGTGGCAGCGGCGGCTGCGCCGCTTCGGCCACACGGGGGAGCCGGCGGGGCCCGCAGCCGACGTGCGCGAGCGCCTGGTGCCGCCCTTCACGCGGCCGGGCCCGCGGCTGTGGGCGGCCCTGGGCGTCCCGCAGGCCTTCGGCGCGCGCCTGGCGCGCTGGTCGGACTGGGGCGGCCCGCTGCTGGTCACGCTGTTCGCGGGGGTGCTGCGGTTCTGGAACCTGGGCAGCCCGAAGGCGGTGATATTCGACGAGACGTACTACGCCAAGGACGCGTGGGCGCTCGTCCACCGCGGGTTCGAGGTCAACTGGGACAAGAACGCCAACGACCTGATCCTCAGCACCGGCGGCCACGTCACCATCCCGGCCGACGCGTCGTACGTGGTGCACCCGCCGGTCGGCAAGTACGTGATCGGCCTGGGCGAGCTGATCTTCGGGTTCGACCCGTTCGGCTGGCGCTTCATGACCGCGCTGCTGGGCACGCTCTCGGTGCTGCTGCTGTGCCGGATCGGCCGCAGGCTGCTGCGCTCCACCTTCCTCGGCTGCCTGGCGGGCACGCTGATGGCGGTGGACGGCCTGCACTTCGTGATGAGCCGCACCTCGCTGCTCGACGGGGTGCTGATGTTCTTCGTACTGGCGGCCTTCGGCTGCCTGC
Source organism: Streptomyces sp. NPDC056160 (assembly GCF_042268205.1). Classification (NCBI taxonomy): domain Bacteria; kingdom Bacillati; phylum Actinomycetota; class Actinomycetes; order Kitasatosporales; family Streptomycetaceae; genus Streptomyces; species Streptomyces sp. NPDC056160. The sequence continues at coordinate 23,491 of NZ_JBHJUW010000067.1, read as the reverse complement.
TGGTCGACCGCGACCGGGCCCGCGAGAGACTCGCCGCCGCCCTGCCCGCGGGCGCGGACGGCCGGATCCGGCCCGACGCGCACACGGCGGACACCCTGCGCCTGGGCCTGCGCCCCTGGCGCTGGGCGGCGGGCCTGATGATGGGCCTGGCGATCGGCACCAAGTGGAACGGCCTGTACATCCTGGTCGCGTTCTGCGTGATGACCGTGCTGTGGGACGTCGGCGCCCGCCGGACCGCCGGCGCCCGGCACCCGTACCAGGCGGTGGTCCGCCACGACCTGGGCTGGGCCTTCCTGGCCACGGTCCCGGTGGCCGTCGTCACCTACGTCTGGTCGTGGGCCGGCTGGATCTTCTCCCCCACCGACGGCACCGGCGGCTACTTCCGCAACTGGGCGGCGACGGACGGCCGCGGCAGCTCCTGGTCATGGCTCTTCCCGGACTGGTGGCGCAGCCTGTGGCACTACGAGTCCGAGGTCTACAAGTTCCACGTCGGCCTGTCCTCGCCGCACACCTACCAGTCCAACCCGTGGAGCTGGATCGTCGACGGCCGTCCGGTCTCGTACTTCTACGAGTCCCCCTCGCCCGGGACGGCGGGCTGCCCGGCCGACGCGGGCGACAAGTGCGCCCGCGAGGTCCTCGCCCTGGGCACCCCGATGCTGTGGTGGGCGGCCTGCGCCGCGCTCGTGTACGTGCTGTGGCGCTGGTTCTTCCGCCGCGACTGGCGCGCGGGCGCGATCGCCTGCGGCGTCGCGGCCGGCTACCTGCCCTGGTTCCTGTACCAGGAGCGCACGATCTTCTTCTTCTACGCCGTCGTCTTCGTGCCGTTCCTCTGCCTGGCCGTCACGATGCTGGCCGGCGCCCTGCTCGGACCGCCCGGCTCCACGGACACCCGCCGGGTGGCCGGCGCCACCGGGGCGGGCGTCCTGGTCCTGCTGATCGTCTGGAACTTCATCTACTTCTGGCCCCTCTACACCGGCACCGCCATCCCCATCGACGACTGGCGGGCCCGTATGTGGCTGGATACGTGGGTCTGACACGGATCGGCTGATCTCTCTTCGGACACCATCCGGCAACACCCGCCACGCAGGTCTCGCGATCCGCATACAGTGCCTGGGACGCACCGTCTTTGAACGCGTTCAACAACCCGCGCGGGCGAAGGCACCAGTGAGGGACCGGGGAGGAGCGCGCTCATGCGCAAGGGCACCAAGGCCGCCGTCATCGGGGGTGTGGTCGTCGTGCTGGTCGGGGGAGCCGCGTACGGCGGGTACAACATCATCTCGGCGCTGGAGGGCGACGCGACGTCCGGCACGGCCGCGCCCGCGAGGACCGGGCCGCCGAGCCGGGACGAGGTGAAGGACACCACGTCGAAGTTCTTCGCGGCCTGGGAGAAGGGGGACGCGGCGAAGGCCGCGACCTACACCAACTTCCCGCAGGCGGCCACGGAACTGCTGTCCTCCTACGGGCACGAGGCGCACATCACCGGGGTGAAGATCGCCCCGGGCACCGTCTCCGGCACCACCGTGCCCTTCTCGGTCAAGGCCACCGTGTCCTACGGCGGCAAGTCCGCGCCGCTCGCCTACAGCAGCAGGCTGACCGTGGTGCGCGGGCAGACCAGCCACCAGCCGCTGGTCGACTGGCAGCCCGCCCTCGTGCACCCCGGCCTGAAGAAGGGCGACACGCTCGTCACCGGCGACTCGGCCGCCCCGCCGATCGAGGCCGTCGACCGGCACGGCACCGTCCTCACCAAGGACACGTACCCCTCGCTCGGGCCGATCCTGGACGAACTGCGGGACAAGTACGGCGACAAGGCGGGCGGCACCCCCTCCGTCGAGCTGAGCATCCACCACGCGGACACCGAGGCCGCCGAGACCCCGCTCGCCACCCTCGCCAAGGGCCGCCCCGGCAAGCTGCGCACGACCCTCAGCGCGAGCGCGCAGGCGGCGGCCGAGAAGGCGGTGGAAAAGTTCTCCGAGTCGTCCGTGGTGGCCGTCGAGGCGTCCACCGGCGAGGTGCTGGCGGTCGCCAACCACCGCGAGGACGCCTTCAACGCGGCGTTCCTCGGCCGGCTCGCCCCGGGATCCACGATGAAGATCATCAGCGCTGCGACCCTCATCGACAACGGCATCACCAAGGCCACCGGGCCCGCCCCCTGCCCCGACAAGGCGGTCTGGCAGAGCCAGACGTTCCACAACCTTCAGGGCATGCGGCCGAACGAACAGGCCACCCTCTCCGAGAGTTTCGCGCGCTCGTGCAACACGGCGTTCGTGAAGTACGCGGACGAGGTCAAGGTGGACTCCCTCACCCACGAGGCCCAGGACCGCTTCGGGCTGGGCCGGGACAACTGGAAGACCGGCATCCCCTCCTTCGACGGCTCGGTCCCGGCGTCCGGGGGCCCGGACACCGCCGCCAACATGATCGGGCAGGGCAAGGTGCAGATGAGCCCGCTGAACATGGCCTCGGTGACGGCGACCGCGATGACGGGCGCCTTCCGGCAGCCCGTCATCGTCTCCCCCGGCCTGGACGACCGCGAACTGGCCACGGCCAAGGGCCTGCCGGCCGGCACGGTCACCCAGTTGCGGCAGATGATGCACCGCACCGCGACGACCGGGACCGCGGCCGCCGCGATGTCCGGCCTGAGCGGCAGCATCGGCGCGAAGACCGGCTCCGCCGAGGTCGACGGGCAGGAGAAGTCCAACAGCTGGTTCACCGGCTACCGGGGCGACGTGGCGGCGGCGGCCATGACCCAGGAGGGCGGCCACGGCGGCGACGCGGCCGGTCCGATCGTAGCGGCAGTGCTCCGCGCGGCCGGCTGAGGCACCTCCGCCCCCGCCCCGCCGCCTTCTGCCTTCTGCCTTATGCGGAAGGGGCGCGCACCTCCACTGCACCGCCCCGCGTGCGCCGGAGCGCCGTATGTCGCAGGTTGGCTACGGACGGCTCGTGACGGCCATCCCCCGGGGCCGGGCCCCTAGGGTGGTGGGCGTCGTCGGTCCGTGCGGCGCGGCCGCGCGGGACATCCGCGGGGACGAGGACCTGGACGACGGCAGCGGGAGACCGGGAGCGCGGAGGACGGACGGCAGTGGGCAAGAGAAGGCGCGTCGCCGAGCGACGGAGGACGAGACCCGCCGTGGTCGGCGGGGTGATCGCCGTGGTCGTCGGCGGTGTCGCGGTCGGTGCCTACACGCTCTCCGGCGGCGGCGCCGAGGCGGAGGGCAGGACCGCGTCCGCCGCCACCCAGAAGAAGGTCAGGACCGGCCCGGTGACGGCCCTGGAGACGCAGACCACGGCCGGGAGGTTCCTGACGGCCTGGCAGCAGGGCAGGACGGCCCAGGCGGCGGCCTCGACCAGCGACTCCGCGGCGGCCACCGCGCTGCTGGCCGGCTACGCCAAGGACGCGCACCTGACGGGCCTCACCCTGACCGAGGGCACCCCGAGCGGCGGCAAGGTCCCGTTCTCCGTGAAGGCGACGATCGCGTACAAGGGCGTGAGCAGGCCGCTGGCCTACGACAGTGCGCTGACCGTCGTACGCCGGGCGGCCGACGGCGCCCCGGTCGTCGACTGGCACGCCGCGCTCGTCCACCCCGACCTGAAGGACGGCGACACCCTGGTCACCGGGGAGTCCGGCACGCCGCCGGTCAGGGCCCTCGACCGGGACGGCGGCGCGATCACCACGGCGGCGTACCCGTCGCTGGGCTCGGTCCTGGACGGGCTGCGCGCGAAGTACGGGAAGACGGCGGGAGGCAGGGCCGGCATCGAACTGCGCGTGGCGCGCGGCAAGGCGTCGAAGAAGGCCGGACTGTCCGACAAGACCCTCGCCGAACTGAGCAAGGGCACCCCGGGCACCGTGCACACGACGCTGAACCCGTCGCTCCAGTCGGCCGCCGAACACGAGGTGGCCGGACGCGACCGCGCCTCGGTCGTGGTGCTGCGCCCCTCCACGGGGGAGATCCTCGCGGCGGCGAACAGCGGACACGGCTTCGACACCGCGCTCCAGGGGTCCCTGGCGCCCGGCTCCACGATGAAGGTCATCACCTCCTCGCTGCTGATCGACAAGGGACTGGCGTCCGCGGACAAGGCACACCCGTGCCCGAAGACGTTCACCTACGGCGGCTGGAAGTTCCACAACGACGACGACTTCGAGATCAAGGGCGGCACGTTCAAGGCGAGCTTCGCGCGCTCCTGCAACACGGCCTTCATCAGCCAGGCGGGCAAGCTGAAGGACGACGACCTGACCCGGCAGGCCCAGGACGTGTTCGGCCTGGCGCGGGACGACTGGGCGATCGGGGTGCCGTCCTTCGACGGCGCGGTGCCGGTGCAGTCGGCCGCCCAGAAGGCGGCCTCGCTCATCGGCCAGGGCGGGGTCCGGATGAACCCGCTGAACATGGCGTCGGTGGCCGCGACGGTCAAGGCGGGCACCTTCCACCAGCCCTACCTGGTCTCCCCCTCCGTCGACCACCGCAAGACGGCCTCGGCCTCGCGCACCCTGTCCGCCTCCACCCTGTCCCAGCTGCGGGAGCTGATGGCGTACACCGCCTCCTCGGGCACGGCCGCCCAAGCCATGGCCGGACTCGGTCCGGACTACGGGGCGAAGACGGGCTCCGCCGAGGTCGACGGGCAGAAGAAGCCGAACGGCTGGTTCACCGCCTACCGCGGCGACCTCGCGGCGGCGGGCGTCGTGCAGGCGGGCGGCCACGGCGGCGACACGGCGGGCCCCATCGTGGCGGCACTGCTGAAGAAGGGCGCCTGACCCCGGCGCGAGGGAGTGCGACGGGGCCCTGCCGGGCCCTACCGCGCGAGGGAGTGCGACGGGGCCCTGCCGGGCCCTACCGGTGGACCATCTCCGTGGCCGGCACGGCGGTGTACGTCCGCCGCAGGAACCTGAGCAGCGACTTGGTCTCGAACTGCACCACCGCGACGCCCCGCGCCAAGTGGAACTCCACCACGGTCTGCACCCGGCCGCACGGCCACACCCGCACCTCACCGGTGCCGGCCGGGGCCCGCAGTCCCTGTTCGAGCAGCGACCGGGGGAAAGTCCACTCCCGGAAGCCGGGCAGTGCGATCCGGACCGAGCGCGGGTCGTCCTCGGTGTCGTGGCGCAGCAGGACCGGGACGGAGCAGTGTTCGTCCCGCTGATCGTCCTCGGTGACGATACGGGCTCGCGCGTACTGTTCGACTACAGACATCGGACGGCCCCTCACACTCAGTGGCGGCTGCGTAAGGCATTTATCAACTCAGTCTCAAATGTCCCATATTTTCTGATTTATGCCTGTTGGTCCGTTCCCGCTCCGCACGGGAGCACATCCCAGGCAGATGCCGCCCTCCTCTCTCTTGCAAAGAGTTCGCAACACGCCACTATCATCGAACGGTGCATGTGCCTGACGGATTCATCAACGCCCCCACCTCCGCCGTGACCGGAGTGATCGCCGCCGGTGCCGTGGCGGTGAGCCTGCGGGGCGCGCGCCGCGAACTCGACGAGCGGACCGCGCCGCTGGCGGGGCTGGTCGCCGCGTTCATCTTCGCGGTGCAGATGCTCAACTTCCCCGTCGCGGCCGGCACCAGCGGCCACCTCCTCGGCGGAGCGCTCGCGGCGATACTCGTGGGCCCCTGTACCGGGGTCCTGTGCGTCTCCGTCGTCCTGCTCATGCAGGGCATCCTCTTCGCCGACGGCGGGCTGACCGCCCTCGGCGTCAACATCACCGACATGGCGATCGTCACCACGGTCGTGGCGTACGCCGTCTTCCGCGGCCTGGTGAAGGTGCTGCCGCGCCGCCGCCGCTCCGTCACGGTCGCCTCCTTCGTGGCCGCGCTCGTCTCCGTCCCGGCCGCCGCCGTCGCCTTCACCCTGATCTACGCCGCCGGCGGGACCACGGACGTGGCGATCGGCAAGGTCGCCACCGCGATGATCGGCGTGCACGTCCTCATCGGCATCGGCGAGGCCGCGATCACCGCGCTCACCGTCGGCGCCGTCATCGCCGTACGCCCGGACCTGGTGTACGGGGCGCGCGGCCTGGAGCAGCGCCTGAAGCTGCGCGTGAACGGCGAACTGGTCGACGCCCCGGCCCCCGCGCCGGCCCCGGCCCCCGCCGCCGCCCGGTCCCACCGCAAGCTGTGGATCACCGGCCTGGTCACCTCCCTGGTCCTCGCCGGGTTCGTCAGCTTCTACGCCTCAGCGAGCCCCGACGGGCTGGAGAAGGTCGCCCACGACAAGGGCATCGACAAGAAGGAGGAGGCGCACTCCTCCGCGAACTCCCCGCTCGCCGACTACGGCGTCAAGGACATCTCCGACGCACGGCTGTCCGGCGGGCTCGCGGGCGTGATCGGCGTCGGCGTCACCGTCGTCGTCGGCAGCGGTGTCTTCTGGATCGTCCGCAGGCGGCGTACGGCAGGCCCGGAGACCGCCTCCTCCCAGGCCTCGGCCTGACATGGGAGCGGGTCACGCGCACCGGCTGTACCGGGCCGGGGACTCCCCCGTGCACGGACTGCCGCCGCACACCAAGCTCGCCGCGGCGTTCGCGTTCGTGGTGGTCGTCGTGTCCACCCCGCGCGAGGCCGTGTGGGCGTTCGCGCTGTACGCCGTGCTGCTGGCCGCCACGGCGGCGGTGGCCCGGGTGCCGGCCGGTTTCCTGCTCAAGCGGCTGCTGATCGAGGTCCCGTTCGTGGCGTTCGCGGTGCTGATGCCGTTCGTGGCCGAGGGCGAGCGCACGCACGTCCTCGGGCTCTCGCTCAGCGTGAACGGCCTGTGGGGCGCCTGGAACGTGCTCGCCAAGGGCACCCTCGGCGTCGCCGCCTCCGTCCTGCTGGCGAGCACGACGGAGCTGCGGGAACTGCTGCTGGGCCTGCAACGCCTGAAACTCCCGCCGCTGCTGGTGCAGATCGCCTCCTTCATGATCCGCTACGGCGACGTGATCACCGACGAGATGCGCCGCATGCGCATCGCCCGTGCCTCCCGCGGCTTCGAGGCGCGCGGCGTGCGCCACTGGGGCGTGCTCGGCAAGTCCGCGGGCGCCCTGTTCATCCGCTCCTACGAGCGCGGGGAGCGCGTCCACCTGGCCATGGTGAGCCGCGGCTACGCCGGTTCCATGCCGGTCATCGACGAGGTGACCGCCTCCCGGGCGCAGTGGTCGTACGCGCTCGCCCTGCCCGGTGCGGCGCTCGTCGTCTGTGTGCTGGGATGGACGCTATGACTGCGCCTTCCCTGGAGGTCTCCGGCCTCGCCTTCGCCTATCCCGACGGCCACCAGGCCCTGTTCGGCGTGGACTTCAGCGTCGCGCGCGGTGAACGGGTGGCGCTGCTCGGCCCGAACGGCGCCGGGAAGACCACCCTCGTCCTGCACCTCAACGGCATCCTCGGCGGCGGCGCGGGCACGGTGACGGTGGCCGGGCTGCCGGTCGGCAAACAGCACATGACCGAGATCCGGCAGAAGGTCGGCATCGTCTTCCAGGACCCGGACGACCAGCTCTTCATGCCGACCGTGCGCGAGGACGTGGCGTTCGGTCCGGCGGCTGCCGGGCTGAAGGGGCCCGAGCTGGAGCGGCGGGTGCGCACGGCCCTGGAGCGGGTCGGCATGGCCGGCTTCGCCGACCGGCCGCCGCACCACCTCTCCTTCGGCCAGCGCCGCCGGGTCGCCGTGGCCACGGTGCTCGCCATGGAGCCGGAGATCCTGGTCCTGGACGAGCCGTCCTCCAACCTGGACCCGGCCTCCCGGCGCGAGCTGGCCGACGTGCTGCGCGCGTTGGACGTCACCGTCCTCATGGTCACGCACGACCTGCCCTACGCCCTCGAACTGTGCCCGCGCTCGCTGATCCTCAGCGACGGGGTGATCGCGGCGGACGGCCCGACCGGCGCGCTCCTCTCCGACGAGGCGCTGATGCGCGCCAACCGTCTGGAACTCCCCTTCGGCTTCGACCCGCGCTCGGTGACGACCGGCGCGTGACCCGAGGAATCGCAGGCGTCAGGTCTGTGTTGCACTCACTGTCGCAGGCGGCGGACGGATACGAGTGATGAGTGGCAGGAGTGCGGGCGTGGACGTGGACGTGGACGGTGCGGTGGCCGAGGGCTTCGAACCGGTCCGGGAAGCGTTCGCGGAGAACTTCACCGCGCGCGGCGAGCGGGGCGCGGCCCTCGCCGTGTACCGGGACGGGCACAAGGTCGTCGACCTGTGGGCCGGGAGGCGCGACGTCGACGGCACGGACGGTAGGACCGGCACGGACGGTGCGACCACCGGTGCCGGGGCCGCGGCGCCCTGGGAACACGGCACCGCGCAGATCGTGCGCTCCGCGACGAAGGGCGTCGCCGCGGCCGTACTCCTGCTGCTGCACCAGCGCGGGGAACTGGACCTGGACGCACCGGTGGGGGCGTACTGGCCGGAGTTCAAGGCGGCGGGCAAGGAGAGGGCCCTGGTGTGGCACCTCCTCGCCCACCGCGCGGGCGTACCGGTCCTGGACCGGCCGCTCACACCCGCCGAGGCCCTCGACCCGGAGCCGGGCGCCCAGGCGGTCGCGGCCCAGGCGCCGGTGTGGGAGCCGGGCACGGACCACGGCTACCACCCGCAGACGTACAGCTGGCTGACCGGCGAACTGGTGCGGCGGGTGACGGGCGAGCCGATCGGTGCCTGGATCGCGCGCGAGATCGCCGGACCGGTGGGAGCGGACCTGTGGGTCGGGCTGCCCGGGAGCGAGGCCGGGCGCGTGGGCCGAGTCGGGCCCGTCGAGGCGCCGGGCCCCACGGGCGGCGGGCTGCGCGTCCGGCCCAAGCGGTCGGTGGCCGAGGCGTACGCCGACCCCGCCTCGCTCACCCGGCGGGCGTTCGCCGCGATCACCCCGCTGCCCGACGAGAACGACGCCGCCTTCCGCGCGGCGGTCCTGCCCGCCTCGAACGGCATCGCCACGGCCGACGGCCTGGCCCGCTTCTACGCCGCGCTGATCGGCGAGGTCGACGGCGGCAGGCGCCTGTTCACGCCCGGGACGGTGGAACTGGCCCGCGCGGAGCGGTCCGCGGGCCCGGACCGGGTGCTGGTGGTGGGCACCCGGTTCGGTCTCGGGTACATGCTGCACGGCGGCGCGTCCCCGCTGCTCGGCCCCGGCTCCTTCGGCCACCCGGGCCGCGGCGGCGCCCTCGGCTTCGCCGACCCGGAGGCGGGCATCGCCTTCGGCTACGTCACCAACGGCTTCCGTAGCGGCGTGACGGCGGACCCGCGGGCCCAGGCCCTCGTACGGGCGGTGCGGACCGCGGCGGCGCGGCAGGCCTGACGCCCCCGGCACGCCCCGGCTCGTCCGGGCTCAGACGTGGATGGGCGAGGACGTGCGGCCCGACGCGCCGTCGATCTCCTCGTGCGCCTTGGTGAGGAGCTGCATGGCGAGTTCGTTGAGGGCGCGTGCCCCGGCGATCTCCTCGCCGACGCGCGGCTGGTCGGAGTCGGTGCGGTGCCGGCTGGCCCGGCCGTGTGCCCTGACCTCGCTGCCGTCGGGCAGGCGGACCAACGCCACCGCCCGCGTGTGCTGGCCGTCCTCCTCGAACTCCATCTCCACATGCCATCCCACGGCTGTCTTCAACATGGCCATCACCTCCGGGAACACCTCCTTCCAGGGTGCTCCCTCCGCGACCGGCGTGCAGCACCAGTGCCTGCCGGGGAGCGGTCCCTAACCGGCGTGCAGCATGAGGCCGATGCCGACGACGAGCAGGCCGGCGGCGGCGATCCGCGGCGCGCCGAAGCGTTCCTTGAAGAAGAGGGCGCCGATGGCCGCGCCGACGAGGATGGAGGACTCGCGCAGCGCCGAGACGGGCGCGAGGTCGGCCCTGGTCTGGGCCCAGAGCACCAGGCCGTACGCGGTCACGGACAGGACGGCGCCGAGCAGGCCGAGGGCGGCGTACGGGCGCAGCAGCGCGGCCGTCCGGCGGCGCCGGCGCGCGACGGCGTACGCCGGGATGACCACGCCCTGGATCGCCATGAGCCAGGCGATGTAGCCGAGGGACGTCCCGGAGGCCCGTACGCCCAGACCGTCGACGACCGTGTACGCGGCGATGGACAGCCCGGTCGCGAGGGCGGCGCCGACCGCGGTCCAGTCCGGGCGCCGCCCGCGCAGCCCCCACAGCGCGACGCCGGTCAGCCCCGCGCAGGACAGCGCGACGCCCGCGGTCACCCACAGGTCCGGCACCTCGTGCGCGAAGACGGCGGCCAGGACCGTGACGACGAGCGGGGCGGTGCCCCGGGCGATGGGGTAGGCCTGCCCGAAGTCACCGAGCCGGAAGGACGTCATCAGCAGCGCGTAGTAGACGATGTGCAGGACCGCCGATATGCCGAGGTAGGGCCACGCGCCCGCCGCCGGGACCGCGGTGAACGGTGCCAGGGCCGCGCCGATGAGCAGCCCGCCGCCGGAGATCAGCGTGAAGCCGACGAGCTTGTCGGGGATGCGGTGCGCGAGCGCGTTCCAGCAGGCGTGGGTGACCGCGGCGAGCAGGACGGCCGCGGTGACCAGCGGCGTCACGAAGTGCGCTCGCGCACCACGCCCCGCACGAAGTCATTCACCGACGTACGCGACGAAGTCCGCCCAGGAAGCGGGGGCGACTGCGAGACGCGAGGACTCCGGACGCTTGGAGTCACGGACGTGGACAGCAGCAGGCGTGGTGGCGACCTCGACGCAGTCGCCGGGTTCGTTGCTGTCGCTGTAGCTGCTCTTGAACCAGTGGAGTTCCGGAGTGCTCATAGTCTCCTCCAGCGCTTACTGAGCGATGGTCACTCGACGACGTAGGCGATGAAGCTGACCCAGGGATTACGGCCGACAGCCAGACGCGACGTCTCCGGACGCTTGGAGTCACGGACGTGGACAGCGGCAGCCGTGGTGGCGACCTCGACGCAGTCGCCCGGCTCACCACTGCTGCTGTAACTGCTCTTGAACCAGTGGAGTTGCGGCGTGCTCATAGTCTCCCCAGCGCTTGCTCGATGAAGGCTTGCGACTCCCTTGGGGTGAGAGCCTGCGCCCTGATCATGCTATAGCGCAATTCCAGGATGCGAAGGTCCCTGGGATGCTCTACCGGACGCCCGTTGAAGGCGCCCTCGGAGCGACCGATCGCAGTGCCGTCAGCGAACTTGAGAACCTCGATCAGGCCCTGGGTTCCCGCGTGATCCTCCCGATCGGTCGGCATTACTTGAAGCGTGACATGCCGCAACTGAATCAGCTCCAGGAGGTGTTGGAGCTGGCGTCTCAGCACCGCCTCTCCGCCGTAGGGGCGTTCCAACGTCACCTGCTCCTGGATGAACGCCAGCGTGGGGGCGGGGTCCCGCTCGAAGACACCCTTGCGTGCCGCACGGGCAGCAGTCTCCCGCACTATCACGCTTTCGGGCAGCGCGGGCTGGGTCATCTCGAACAGGGTCCGCGCGTACTCCGGTGTCTGCAGCAGACCATGGATGTTGTGGTTGCTGTAGAGCAACATCTCCACGGCCCTGTCCTCCAGCCCCTTCAGCTGGCGCACCTTCTTCGGATACCGCGCCTTCCGCATGTCCTCCATGAAAGCCCGCAGATGCCCCTGCGCCCGTAGTACCTGGTCCGCGCGGTCCAGGAACTCCGGGCGGGGGATCCGCGTCCCGTGCTCCATCTTGCGGATCATGTCCTCGCCGTAGCCCGTGACCTCCGCCAGGTCCGCGGGGCGCATGCCCGCCGACTCCCGGCACACCCTCAGCAGGCGCCCCACCGCCTGCACCACCGGTTCGATCTCGTCGCCGGGTTCGACGTCCCAACCGGCCTCGTCCACACCCTCGTTCACGTCCCACCTCCGGTCGCAGCCCTACCCGTACAACGCCGGGGACGGCCCGGACAGCACGCGACAGACACCGGACAGAACGGAAAGGGCGCGGCCCCCGCAGGAGCCGCGCCCTCGTCCTCGTGTCCGGTCGGTCAGGCCAGGGCCGGTTCCCTGTCCTCGTCCGGGTCCGGGCGCCGGGCGTCGTGGGCGCGCAGGCCCTCGCCCTCCACGTCCACGTTGGGCAGGGCGCGGTCCAGCCACGCCGGCAGCCACCAGGCCCTGCGGCCCAGCAGGGCGAGGACCGCCGGGACGATGGCCATGCGCACGATGAACGCGTCGAAGAACACGGCGATCGCGAGACCGAAGCCGATCATCTTGATCATCGACTCGCTGGAGCCGATGAACCCGGAGAAGACGGCGATCATGATGACCGCGGCGGCCGTGACGACCCGCGCGCCGTGCCGGAAGCCGGTCACGACGGCCTGGCTCGGCTTCTCGCCGTGGACGTACGCCTCACGCATCCGGGTCACGAGGAAGACCTCGTAGTCCATCGCAAGGCCGAAGACGACGCCCACCATGAAGATCGGCATCATCGACATGACCGGGCCGGTCTCCTCCACGCCCATCAGGCCGGACAGCCAGCCCCACTGGAAGACCGCGACGACCGCGCCGAGCGCCGCCATCACCGACAGCAGGAAGCCGAGCGCCGCCTTCAGCGGGACCAGGACCGAGCGGAAGACCACGATCAGCAGCAGGAAGGCCAGGCCGACGACGAGGGCCAGGTACGGGAAGAGGGCGTCGTTCAGCTTCTGCGAGACGTCGATGTTCATCGCCGTGGAGCCGGTGACGAGCACTTCGGCGTCCGTCTTGTCCTTGATGCCGCTGCCCGCGTCGCGAATGGCGTGCACCAGGTCCTCGGTGGTGGTGGAGGACGGCTTGGAGTTCGGGACGACGGTGATGGTCGCGGTGTCGCCGGCCTTGTTGGGCTGGGCCGGAGTGACCGTCACGACGTCCTTGAGGCCCTTGATGTCGTCGGTCACCTGCGTGAAGGCGGCCTTCGGGTCGGCACTCTTCTTCGCGTCGACGACGACCATCAGCGGCCCGTTGAAGCCGGGCCCGAAACCCTCGGAGAGGAGGTCGTAGGCGCGGCGCTGGGTGGTGGAGACGGGCTGGGAGCCGTCGTCCGGCAGGCCCAGTTCGAGGGAGGCGGCCGGTACGGCGGCGGCGCCGAGGCCGACCACGCCGAGCAGCAGCACGGCGACGGGGCGGCGGACCACGAAGCTCGCCCAGCGGGTGCCCATGTTCGTCCGGGCGGGCTTCTTCGCGGCCCGGCCGCCGCCCAGCAGCCTGCTCTTCTCACCGGCCGGCTTGACCTTGCGGCCCGCGTAGCCGAGCAGCGCGGGGATCATGGTCAGCGCGATGAGGACGGCGATGACGACCGTGCCGGCCGCGGCGATGCCCATCTTCGTCAGCATCGGGATGTTGACGACGGACAGGCCGACCAGGGCGATGACGACGGTGAGCCCGGCGAAGACCACCGCGGAGCCGGCGGTGCCGGTGGCCCGGCCCGCGGCCTCCTCGCGGGAGTGGCCCTCGGCCAGTTCGCCCCGGTAGCGGGAGACGATGAACAGCGCGTAGTCGATGCCGACGGCGAGGCCGATCATCGAGGCCAGGGTCGAGGTGGTGGTGCCCAGGTCGAGGGCGCTGGCGAGCGCGGTGACCGAGGAGACGCCGATGCCGACGCCGATGATCGCGGTCAGCAGCGGGAGCCCTGCGGCCAGCAGGGAGCCGAAGGTGATGACGAGGACGACGGCCGCGATGGCGATGCCGATGACCTCGGTGGCGCCGGTCTCGGGCGCGGCGCTGAGCGCGTCACCGCCGATCTCCACGGTCAGCCCGGCGTCCCGTGCGTGCTGCGCAGCGTCCTTGAGCGCGGTGCGGGAGGAGTCCTCCAGCTCCATGCCGGAGACCTTGTACTTCACCGACGTGTAGGCGACGGTGCCGTCCTTGCTGACGGCGTGCCCGGTGTAGGGGTCGGCGACGGAGGCGACCTCGGAGCCGTCGGACAGCTCCTTGACGGTCTTCTGGACGGTCGCCTTGTTGCCGGCGTCCGTCATCTTCTGCCCGCCGGGCGCCTTGAACACCACGCGGGCGGTCGCGCCGTCGGCGCTCGCGCCGGGGAAGCGCTGTTCCAGCAGGTCGAAGGCCTTCTGCGCCTCGGTGCCGGGGATGGAGAAGGAGGTGTTGCCCGCAGGGGGCGCGGAGGCGGCGCCGACACCGGCGAGCGTCAGCAGCGCCACCCATATCAGGGCGACGAAGTGCCGTCGCCTGAAGGCGAGGCGTCCTAGTTTGTACAGGAACGTGGCCACGTGGGCGTACTCCCGGTCAGGTCGTGGGGTGGATCAGGGCAGGGGTCATCAGCCCGACGACGTGAGCGGTGACGTCAGAGGGTGGGCTTGCTGGGGAGGTGGGTGCCGGGGAGGGGCGTCAGGAGGAGGTGGGGGCGCCGAGGGCGGGGAGCACCACGGCGTCGATGTACGAACGCAGGAACGCCTGGGTCGGCGGCTGGTTCTCGATCAGTGCCCGGACGACGAAGCCGCCGGCCAGCATGTGCACCACGAAGTCGAGCGCCGGGCAGTCCGGGCGGATCTCGCCCCGGTCGACGGCGCGCTGCACCAGCTTGCGGAACTCGGCCATCTCCGGTTCGACGAGCTGTTCCCGGAAGGCCAGTCTGAGGTCCGGGTTGGAGTGCATCGCCATGGCCAGGCCGCGCATCAGCGCGGAGTTCTGCTCCATGGTGCAGTCGTCCTCGCGGCTCATCAGTTCGTGCAGGTCACCGCGGAGCGATCCGGTGTCGGTGCCCTCCAGTTTCCCGGGTTTGCCGTGCCGGACGGCACGGACGACCAGTTCGGCCTTGCCGCCCCACTGGCGGTAGAGCGTGGCCTTGCTGGAACGGGTGCGGGCGGCCACGGCGTCCATGGTGAGGGCGTCGTAGCCGACCTCGCGGAGCAGGTCGAGCACGGCCTCGTACAGCTCGGCCTCGCGTTCGGGCGTGATCCGGCTCCGGCGTGCCCCCGGTGCGGGCACCGGCTCCACTGGAGCGGCTGCCGCCGCACCCTTGGCTGCCTCCGCCATGCCGTCCGCCTTCCCGCTTTCCGCGCCACACGGTTTCGTACGACACGAATGTAGCGCACGCGCCCATCGAAACGAAACAGTTTCGTACGTGCGCTCGGTCACTCCTGTCGGGTCCGCATAAGTCGGGTCCGCATAAGTCGGGTCCGCATAAGTCGGGTCCGCATAAGTCGGGTCCGCATAAGTCGGGTCCGCATAAGTCGGGTCTGTACGAGTCGGGTCCGCACAAGGTGCTCCGGTTGCTGGCACGGGTCCCCCGGCGAAGCATTGAGGAGGTGAGCTATCTGCGCCTGCCGCACCTCAGCGGCGATCTGCTGTGCTTCGTGGCCGAGGACGACCTCTGGCTGGCACCGCTCGACGGAGCGGGCCGGGCCTGGCGGCTCACCGTGGACCGCACCAAGACCGGCCACCCGCGCTTCTCCCCCGACGGCCGCCACATCGCCTACACCAGCTGGCGCAGCCTCGCCCCCGAGATCCACCTCGTCCCGGTGGACGGCGGGCCGGCCCGCCAGCTCTCGTACTGGGGCAGCTCCGACACCCAGGTGTGCGGCTGGTCGCCGCCCGAGGAGGACGGGCACAGCGAGATCCTCGCCGTCACCTCGCACGGCGAGCCGTTCTCCTACTTCACCTGGGCCTACAAGGTCGCCACCGACGGCTCCCCCGGCCGCAAACTGCCCTGGGGGCCGGTCTCCGACATCCAGGCCGCCGAACTGGACGGCGAGCGCAGGAGCCTGCTCCTGACCGGCACCCCGCCGCACGAACCCGCCTCCTGGAAGCGCTACCGGGGCGGCGCCACGGGCCGGCTCTGGCTGCACGGGCAGCGCATCCTCCCCGACATCCGCGGCCACCTTGCCTGCCCCATGTTCGTCGGCGGCCGGATCGCCTTCCTCTCCGACCACGAGGGCGTGGGCAACCTCTACTCCTGCGCGTACGACGGCTGCGACCTGCGCCGGCACACCGACCACGACGCCTTCTACGCCCGCCACGCGGCGAGCGACGGCACCCGCGTGGTGTACCAGTGCGCGGGCGAGCTGTGGATCGTCGACGACCTCCGGGCGGACTCCGCCCCGCACCGGCTGGACGTCCGGCTCAGCGGCCCGCGCGCGGGCCGCCGCCGCTACCCGGTGCCCGCCGCCCAGAACCTGGACGGCCTCTCCGTCGACGAGACCGGCCGGGCCAGCGCCGTCGTGGTCCGCGGCTCCCTGTACTGGCTCACGCACCGCGACGGCCCCGCGCGCACCCTCACCGACACCCCTGGCGTCCGCGTCCGGCTCCCGGAGATGCTCGGCGCGAGCGGCCGGATCGCCTACGTCACCGACGCCGACGGCGACGACGCCGTGGAGATCGCCCACCTGCCCCGTGCCACGGGCGCCCGCCCGCCCCGCCGGCTCGCCTCGGGGGAACTGGGCCGGGTGCTGGAGATGGTCTCCGACCCGGAGGGCGAAAGGCTCGCCCTGGCCTCGCACGACGGACGGCTGCTGCTGCTCGACGTACGGGAGGAGGACGGCTCGGAAACCACCGGGGACACGGGTACCGAAACGGCCGGGGGCACGGGTACCGAAACGGCCGGGGACACGGGTACCGAAACGGCCGGGGACACCGGTACGGAAACAGTCGGGGACACCAGTACGGGACCCACCGGGGACACAGGCACGGCAACGGCCGGCGACACCGGTGCGGCCGGCACCGGCGACACGGCCACGCAGACCACCGGCGGCACCGGGGAGACCGGCACGGAAGGCACCGGGCCCGGGCCCGGGGCCGGACCCGGGGCCGACGGCGCGCGCGTCACCGAACTCGTCCGGTCGGTCAACGGCCCCGTGCGCGACCTCGCCTTCTCCCCGGACGGCGCGTGGCTCACCTGGTCGCACCCCGGCATCGGCCGGACCCTGCGGCAGATCAAGATGGCGCGGATCAAGGACCGGCACGTCGTCGACGTCACCAACGGCCGCTTCGAGGACGAGAACCCCGTCTTCACCCGGGACGGCCGCTACCTGGCCTTCCTGTCCTGGCGCGGCTTCGACCCGGTGTACGACGTGCACACCGGCGACCTGTCCTTCCCGCTCGGCTGCAAGCCCTACCTGGTCCCGCTCTCCTCCGCCACGCCCTCCCCCTTCGCGCTCAACCCCGAGGGCCGGCCGGCCGCGGGCGGGCTCGACCCCGTCGAGGACGAGGAGAGCGGCGAGCCCGGCGCCGTCACGGTGGAGGTGGAGGGCCTGGAGAACCGGGTCACCCCGTTCCCCGTCACCGCCTCCAAGTACTCCGCGCTCGCCCCGGTCGCGGGCGGCGGCCTGGTCTGGCTGCGCTGGCCGATCTCCGGCGCGCTCGGGGAGACGTTCGCCAACCCGGACGACATGACCGGCAGGCCCACCCTGGAGTACTTCACCCTCGGCAAGGCGAAGAAGTCCGAACTCGTCGGCCACCTCGACTGGTTCGCGGTCAGCGGCGACGGCACCCGGCTCGTCGTGGTCGACGAGGGCGACCTGCGCGCCGTCCCCGCCACCGAGCTGGGCGACAGCGACACCACGACCTGGATCGACCTGCGCCGCGTCATGCACGTCGTCGACCCCGGCGCCGAGTGGCGCGAGGCGTACGAGGAGGCCGGGCGCCTGATCCGCGCCTACTTCTGGGAGCCGCGGATGTGCGGCATCGACTGGGACGGCGTCCTCGCCCAGTACCGGCCGCTGGTCGAACGGGTCGCCTCCCCCGACGAGTTCGCCGACCTGCTGCGCGAGGTCCTCGGCGAACTGGGCACCTCCCACGCCTACGTCGCCGCGGCCCGCCGCAACGAGGGCCCCGCGCACTACCAGCGCTGGCAGGGACTGCTCGGCGCCGACCTGGTGCGCCGCGACGCCGGCTGGGTGGTCAGGCGCATCCTGCCCGGCGACTCCTCCGACTCACGCGCCCGCTCGCCGCTGGCCGGCACGGGCATCCGCGAGGGCTCCGTCCTGACCCACGTCGACGGCCGCCCGGTCGATCCGGTGGCGGGGCCCTGGCCGCTGCTGGCCGGCTCCGGCGGTACGACCGTGGAGCTGACGTTCTCGCCCGCCGGGGGCGAGGGGCCCGCGCGCCGGGTCGCGGTCGTCCCCCTGATCGACGACCGGCCGCTGCGCTACCAGGACTGGGTGACCAAACGCCGTGCCGTCACCCATGAACTGAGCGAGGGCAGGTGCGGCTACCTGCACATCCCCGACCTGGGCGGCTCCGGCTGGGCGCAGTTCAACCGCGACGTGCGCATGGAGATGTCCCGGCCCGCGCTCATCGTGGACGTGCGCGGCAACGCGGGCGGCAACATCAGCGAACTCGTCATCGAGAAACTGACCCGGACCATCCTGGGCTGGGACCTGACGCGGGACGCCCAGCCGGTCTCGTACACCTCGAACGCGCCCCGCGGCCCCATCGTCGCCCTCGCCGACGAGGCGACCTCCTCCGACGGGGACATGATCACGGCCGCCTTCAAACTGCTCGGGCTCGGCCCGGTGGTCGGCCAGCGCACCTGGGGCGGTGTGGTCGGCATGACCGGCAGGCACCGCCTGGGCGACGGCACGGTCATCACGGTGCCGATGAACGCGGCCTGGTTCGACGCGTACGGCTGGTCCGTGGAGAACCACGGCGTCTCGCCCGACGTCGAGGCCCTGCGCACCCCGCTGGACTGGGCCGAGGGCCGCCACGTCGGGATGGACGACGCCATCGAACTGGCCCTGCGGCTCCTCGAGTCCCACCCGGCCGCGTCCCCGCCGGACTACGGCGACGTCCCCGACCTGGCCCGCCCGAAGCTGCCCCCGCACAACGGCTGACGCGCCACCGCGGGCGGTGGCGTGGTCGTGAACGTGGGGTGCCCCGGCACACAGGGCAGGGCACCCCACAGCTCAGCAACGGTTCTCGGCCGAGAACCGGTTACCGGTCGTAGTCCTCGTTGAGGCGGTCCTCCATGTCGTCGTGCGCGTCATCGATGTGCTGACGCCCACGCTCAGCGCCCTGACGCGCACGCTCGGACGGCTGGCCCTCGCGCCGGCCGGCCTTCTCGCGGCCCTGCTGCACGCGCTCCTGGCCCTGCTGCCGCGCCTTCTCGGACTGCTCCTGGAACTTGTCCTTCATACCCATGCTGGTTCAACTCCCGTGTGGATGAGGGGGATCCCCACGTCGGTGCGGGGATCGACCTCGACCAGATTCACACGGGCGGTGACCCTGTGCATGTCGATCAGTGACGATGCGTGACCGAGGTCGTCCGGTGCTGTTCGTCGGCGGCTCCGCCCGCCCCGACGAGCCCGATCCGCATCCCCGCCAGCCGGTCCGCGAACCGCCGCACCTCCCGCTGCCCCACGGCCCCGATGACGCCGGGCAGGTACCCGCGCACCCCCTGCATCCCGCGCAGCCACCACTGCCCGTACACGTGGGCGGCGCGCCGCTCGATGCCGTCCACGATCCGGTCCACGGCCGGCCCCAGCGGATAGGTCTTGTTGGACGGCCACGGCAGTCGCTGGCGCAACTCCCGCATGACGTCGTCCTGGTCGGCCCCGCGCACCATGTCGGTGTCGGTCCACGACAGGTAGGCCACGCCCACCCGCACGCCCTGGTGGCCGACTTCGGCGCGCAGACTGTGCGCGTACGCCTCCACCCCGGACTTGGAGGCGCAGTACGCCGTCATCATCGGCGCCGGGGTGATCGCGGCGAGCGAGGCGATCTGGAGCAGGTAGCCCCGGCTCACGCTCAGCGCGGGCAGGAACACACGGCCGGTGACCGCCGATCCGATGAGGTTGACCTCGATCACCCGCCGCCAGGACTCCGGGTCGGAGGCGGCGAACGGACCGCCGGTGGCCACCCCCGCGTTGGCGACCACGATGTCGACCCGGCCGAAGTGCTCCTGGACCTCCGCCGCGACCCGGGCCATCGCCTCGTGGTCGGTGACGTCGGCGTACCAGTGGGCGCTCTCACCGTGCAGCCGCTCCGCGACCTGCTTGAGGACGTCCGGCTCCAGACCGACCAGCGCGACCTTCGCGCCGCGCGCGGACAGCTTGCGGGCGAGCAGCTCACCGACGCCGCGCGCGGCCCCCGTGACGACCGCGACCTGTCCTTCCAGGCTGACCTTGCTCATGCGTCCTCCCCGATCCGTGCGGCGTCGTTGTCGACGTCGGCGTCGTTGTCGCTGTCGAAGTCGCTACCGCTGTCGCTGTCGCTGTCATCGGTGATGTCGTGCCCGTGCCCGTGCGCGGGTATGTGGGCGGTGACGAGGTCCCGGATCTTCCCGGTGACCTGCTCGGGCGCCTCCATGGGGGTCATGTGGCCGATCCCGGGCAGCTCGGTCAGACCGACGCAGTCCGGCAGCGCCGCCGCCAGCGCCCGCGCGTGCACCGGCGGGGTCAGCCGGTCGCAGGTGCCCGCGAGGACCGCGGCCGGCACGCGCAACTGCCGTACGCCGTCGTCGAGATCGAGCGTGTCGAGCACCTGCGACCAGGCGTGGCGCACCCGGCGCGGGCAGGCGTGCACGATCCGCGCGCACGCCTCGACCACGTGCGCCGCCGAACCGGGCCCCAGCGTCCCGTACTTGAGGATCCGCAGCGCGAGTGGCGTGACGGGGCCGAGCGGCGCACGGGAGCCGAGGACGCGCCGGGTCAGCCGGGTGCGCAGCCGGCCGGCCCTGATCGGCAGGAGGGTCGACTCGTCGACCAGCCGTGAACTGCCCGTGCTGCACAGCAGGACGGCCGCCGCGTGTTCCCGGAAGCCGGACCGGCCGGCCGCGGCCATCACCGTCATCCCGCCCATGGAGTGGCCCGCGACCACCGCCTTCTCGCCGGGCGCGAGGGTGGCGGCGAGCACGGCCTCCAGGTCGTCGGCGAGCGCCCGCGTGCTGCACGCCGGGTTCGCCGCGCTGCGTCCGTGGCCGCGCTGGTCGTAGGCGATGACCCGGTGATCGGCGGCCAGTTCGCGGATCTGCGCGGCCCAGAAGGCGGTGGAGCAGGTCCAGCCGTGGGCGAGGACGACCGCGGGGGCGCCCTCGGGCCCGTGCACCTCGACGTGCAGGCGGGCGCCGTCGGCGGAGACCGCGGTGAGGTGGCGGGCGGGGGCCGGTGGGGCGCCGGCGGCGGAGGATGCGCGCACCGCCCCGCTCACGCGTCCACCTCGGCGGGCCGGGCGGCCGCGGCCCGGACGGCGGCGGGCCGGGGCGGCCGTACGACATCGTACTCCGCGAGGTCCACCCGCCGTGTGGCACGCCGGAACTCGGTGGTCGTACCCGGCCATACGGTGGTGTTGCGGCCGCCTGCGTCGAGGTACCAGCTGGTGCAGCCGCCGGTGTTCCACACGGTGCGCTTCATGCGTTCCTGCACCATGCGGTTCCAGCCGTCCACCGCGCTCCGCCGGGCGTCCAGCGCGACCCGGCCGCCGAGGACGTCGAGCTGGCGCAGGTAGTCGGCCATGTAGTTCAGCTGGGACTCGATCATGAGGATCATCGAGGAGTTGCCGAGGCCGGTGTTGGGGCCGATGATCGTCATCCAGTTCGGGAAGCCGGCCGCGGTGGCGCCGCGCAGCGCGGCCATGCCGTCCTTCCAGGTCTCCGCGAGGGTGCGGCCGTCCGCGCCGACGACCCGCTCGGCGATCGGCATGTCGGTGACGTGGAAGCCGGTGCCGAAGACGATCGCGTCGGCCTCGGCCTCGGTGCCGTCGGCGGCGACCAGGGTGGAGCCGCGGATCTCGCTGAGGCCGCCGGCCACCACGTCCACGTTGTCCTGGGCGAGCGCCGGGTAGTAGGTGCTGGACAGCAGGATCCGCTTGCAGCCGATGCGGTAGTCCGGGGTGAGCTTGGCGCGCAGCGCCGGGTCCTTGACTGCGCGGGCCATGTTGCGCTTGGCCAGCTGCTCCACGAAGCCCAGCTCGTCGGGGCGCTTGGTGAACGCCTGGACCTGGAGTTCCCGGATGCCCCACAGCATTCCGCGGCGCAGCCGGCCGGTGGCCGGCACCGCCCGGTGCAGCGAGCGCTCCAGGCCGCTGATCGCGCGGTCGACGCGGGGCATCACCCACGGCGGGGTGCGCTGGAAGAGGGTCAGGCGGGCCACCTCGGGCTGGATCGAGGGCACGATCTGGATGGCGGAGGCGCCGGTGCCGATCACGGCGACCCGCTTGCCCGCCAGGTCGTAGTCGTGGTCCCAGCGGGCGGAGTGGAAGACCTTGCCCGGGAAGGTGTCCAGGCCCGGGATGTCGGGGACCTTCGGGTCGGACAGCGGGCCGGTCGCGGAGACCACGACGTCGGCGCGGAACCTCCCGCCGGTGGTCTCGATGTCCCAGCACAGCCGCTCGGCGTTCCAGGCCGTCTTCTCGACCTCGGCCCCGAAGCGGAGGTGCGGACGGAGCCCGAAGACGTCGGCCACGTGCTCCAGGTAGGCGCGGATGTGCCGCTGCCCGGAGAAGGTGCGCGGCCATTCGGGGTTGGGCGCGAAGGAGAAGGAGTAGAGGTGGGAGGGCACGTCGCAGGCGCACCCGGGGTAGCTGTTGTCGCGCCAGGTGCCGCCGACGCTGTCCGCGCGCTCCAGGACGACGAAGTCGGTGATCCCCTCCCGGCGCAGCCGCACGGCGGCGCCCAGCCCGCCGAACCCGGACCCGATCACCGCCACCCGTACGTGCTCGTACTCGTGCTCGGCCATTGAGCGCCCTCCATGACTCGCGTACCGGCTCCCAGCAACTCTGCCAGTGAACACTGGCGCAATGGGGAGCGTAGAGGAGGCGCGTACCGAGCGGTAGGGGTCGGGCCGGGGAAAGTTACCGGCGGTACGACATAGGCTTCCGGTGTGGCAGACGACGCTGGACGACGCGACGGACAGGGCGCGGGCCCGCGCGAATACCGTATGGAGGAACTGGCCCGACTGGCCGGCATCACCGTGCGCACCCTGCGCTTCTACCGCGAACGCAAGCTCATACCGCCGCCCCGCCGCGAGGGCCGCATCGCCTGGTACGACGACCACCATCTGGCCCGCCTGCGCACCATCACGGCGCTGCTGGAACGCGGCCACACCCTGAGCGGCATCGCCGAACTCGCCGAGGCCTTCGACCACGGCCGCGACGTCGGCGACCTCCTCGGCGTCGGCGCCCCGACCGAGGAGACCCCGGTCCGCCTCACCCCCGAGGAACTCGCCGACCACTTCGCGGGCGAGGTCACCGCCGAGAACCTGGCCGCCGCCATGAACCTCGGCTACCTCGGCACCGACGGCGACGAGATCGTCCACATCAGCCGCCGCCTGCTGGACGTCTCCGCCGCCCTGGTCCGCGAGGGCATCCCACTCGCCGAGGTGCTCGACGCCGGCCACCGCGTCCGGCAGCACGCCGAGGCACTGGCGGACCTCTTCACCGACCTGATCACCCGCCACGCCCCCGAGGAGGACCTCCACCGGCTGCGCCCCTTGGCGAAGAGCGTGGTGGACGCGGAGCTGTCGATGGCCCTGGACCGGCGGCTGCGCAAGGACCCGTAGGGCCGGCCGTCCGCCAGGAGGGGCTGAGGGGCGCAGAGAACCAGGGGCCCAGAGGTGTAGAGGTCTAGAGGCAACGCCGTTCAGTTAGGGCGGTCTGGGCCGTGTCAAGGGTCGGTTGTGAGCATGTTGATGCTGATGGTGGCCTTGTAGGTGGTCCGGTCGAT
>NZ_JBHJUW010000066.1:0-43942 GCF_042268205.1 Streptomyces sp. NPDC056160 | reverse complement strand
GCATGTCGCCGGGGCGGGCCCACCGATTCCGCTGGTGTCCGCTGTTCCGCTGCCGCGGAACCGGACTCAGGCGCTGAGGATGGCGCGCGCCAGCTTGGCCGTCTCGGTCGGGGTCTTGCCGACCTTGACGCCCGCGGCCTCCAGGGCCTCCTTCTTCGCCTGGGCGGTACCGGACGAACCGGAGACGATGGCGCCGGCGTGGCCCATGGTCTTGCCCTCGGGCGCGGTGAAGCCCGCGACGTAGCCGACGACCGGCTTGGTCACGTTCTTCGCGATGAAGTCCGCGGCCCGCTCCTCGGCGTCGCCGCCGATCTCGCCGATCATGACGATCAGGTCGGTCTCGGGGTCGGCCTCGAACGCGGCGAGCGCGTCGATGTGCGTGGTGCCGATGATCGGGTCGCCACCGATGCCGACGGCCGTGGAGAAGCCGATGTCACGCAGCTCGTACATCATCTGGTACGTCAGCGTGCCGGACTTCGAGACCAGGCCGATGCGGCCCGGCTTGGTGATGTCGCCCGGGATGATGCCGACGTTCGACTGGCCCGGGGTGATGATGCCGGGGCAGTTCGGGCCGATGATGCGGGTCTTGTTGCCCTTCTTGCCGGCGTACGCCCAGAAGGCGGCCGAGTCGTGCACGGCGATGCCCTCGGTGATCACGACGGCCAGCGGGATCTCGGCGTCGATGGCCTCGACGACCGCGTCCTTGGTGAACTTCTCCGGCACGAAGATGACGGAGACGTCGGCGCCGGTCTTCTCGATGGCCTCCTTGACGGTGCCGAAGACGGGTACCTCGGTGCCGTCGAAGTCCACGGTCTGTCCCGCCTTGCGCGGGTTCACGCCGCCCACGACGTTGGTGCCGTCGCCGAGCATGAGCTTGGTGTGCTTCATGCCGGTCGAGCCGGTCATGCCCTGGACGATGACCTTGCTGTCCTTGTTGAGCCAGATAGCCATGGTGTGTTGGTGTCCTCGTCCTGAGTGATTACTTGGCGGCGTGGGCCAGCTCGGCGGCCTTGTCGGCCGCGCCGTCCATGGTGTCGACGCGCTGCACCAGCGGGTGGGCGGCGTCGGTGAGGATCTTGCGGCCCAGCTCGGCGTTGTTGCCGTCGAGGCGGACGACGAGCGGCTTCTCGACCTTCTCACCGCGGTCCTCCAGGAGCTTCAGCGCCTGGACGATGCCGTTGGCGACCTCGTCACAGGCGGTGATGCCACCGAAGACGTTGACGAAGACGGACTTGACGTCCGGGTCGCCGAGGATGATCTCCAGGCCGTTCGCCATGACCTGGGCGGAGGCGCCGCCGCCGATGTCCAGGAAGTTGGCGGGCTTGACGTTGCCGTGCTTCTCACCGGCGTACGCGACGACGTCCAGGGTGCTCATGACGAGACCCGCGCCGTTGCCGATGATGCCGACCTCACCGTCGAGCTTGACGTAGTTGAGGTTCTTCTCCTTGGCCGCGGCCTCGAGCGGGTTGGCCGCCGCCTTGTCGTGGAGGGCCTCGAAGTCGGGGTGACGGAACTCGGCGTTGTCGTCGAGCGACACCTTGCCGTCCAGGGCGATGACCTCGCCGGAGGCGACCTTGGCCAGCGGGTTGACCTCGACCAGGAGGGCGTCCTCCTTGATGAAGGTGTCCCAGAGCCTGACCAGGACGTTCGCGACCTTGTCGGCGACCTCGGCCGGGAACTTGGCGGCGGCGACGATCTCGCGGGCCTTCTCCGGCGTCACACCGTCGATGGCGTCGATCGGGGTCTTGGCGACGGCCTCGGGGCGGGTCGCGGCGACCTCCTCGATCTCCATGCCGCCCTCGACGGAGGCGATGGAGAGGAAGGTGCGGTTCGCACGGTCGAGGAGGAAGGAGACGTAGTACTCCTCGACGATCTCGGGGGCCGTCTCGGCGATCATGACCTTGTGGACCGTGTGGCCCTTGATGTCCATGCCGAGGATGTCCGTCGAGCGGGCGACGGCCTCATCCGGGGTGGCGGCGAGCTTCACGCCGCCGGCCTTGCCACGACCACCGACCTTCACCTGCGCCTTGACGACGGACTTGCCGCCCAGACGCTCGGTGATCTCGCGCGCCGCCTCAGGCGTGTCGATGACTTCACCGGCCAGCACCGGTACATCGTGCTTGGCGAAGAGGTCCCTCGCCTGGTACTCGAACAGGTCCACGCGCTTCCGTCCCTATCAGTGATCTCGCGGTTCGTTGGATGCGTGGGCGTGCCGCGAAGGGCAACGTGACGTCCGCTTGTCACAAGGGGGGCGCACACGGTGTCCGAGCGCGCGGCATGTCCATCTCGCAGGTTATCGCCGCTTGCGGGGGCGCCATAAATCGAGGGTCACACCTGAGCGGTGATACCTGTCACATGATGCCGCTTTCTCTGGCACCGCGTGCCGCGCGGGAGGCCTCGGGAGGCCCTCCGGCCGGGGCTTCCGTGCGGGATCTCACCGGGCTGGGGTTGACCCGGTGAGACCCCAGGAAGAGCCCCTCGGGGCTCGGGCCGGCTGATCCCCACCCCAATGGGGACCAGCCGGCCCTTCCGCGGGTTGCCGGGCGGACGACCGGAGAAACCGACGGTTTTCGGCCAACCGGGCCCACTGGTCCCGCGGGGTCGCGTGGCTCTCCCGGGCCGCCGTGGAGTGCCATGGACGGCCATGGACTGCCCCGGACTGCCCCGGACTTCCTCGGACCGCCTCGGACTGCGGTGAACCGCCACGGCGGTCGTGGGCTGCCGTGGACCGCTGCCGTGGGCTGTCGCGGGCATGCCGTGAACCGTCGTGACTGTCCTGCGGCCCGGTGGCCCGCGGACCGGTGGGCCGGCGGACCGGTGGGCCGGTGGGCCGGTGGGCCGGCGAGGCACCGATCCTTGCACGCACCTCCCGTCGTTGCGCAAGCCCCTGTTACCGATGGGTAGGAATTCCGTCGCTCACGCGCCCCCGCGCCTCTGGTCCGCCCGTACGCCTCACGCGGTCTCGGGTACCGGCAGCGGACGCTTCTCGATCGCCGCCGCCATCACCTCCGGGAACAGGTCGGGGGTGCAGGCGAACGCCGGGGCGCCGAGCGCCGCCAGCGCCGCCGCGTGCTCCCTGTCGTACGCGGGGGCGCCCTCGTCGGAGAGCGCGAGCAGCGTCACGAACTGCACCCCCGACGCCTGCATCGCCGCCACCCGCTTCAGCATCTCGTTGCGTATGCCTCCCTCGTACAGGTCGCTGATCAGCACGACCACCGTCTCGGCGGGCCGGGTGATCTGCGACTGGCAGTAGGCCAGCGCCCGGTTGATGTCCGTGCCGCCGCCGAGCTGGGTGCCGAAGAGCACGTCGACGGGATCGTCGAGCTGGTCGGTGAGGTCGACGACCGCGGTGTCGAACACGACCAGCCGCGTGCTGATCGACCGCATGGACGCCAGCACCGCCCCGAACACCGACGCGTACACCACCGAGGCCGCCATCGACCCGGACTGGTCGATGCAGAGGACGACCTCCTTCTTCACGGACTGCGCCGCCCGCCCGTACCCGATGAGCCGCTCCGGCACGATCGTGCGGTACTCGGGCAGGTAGTGCTTGAGGTTGGCCGCGATGGTGCGGTTCCAGTCGATGTCGTGATGGCGGGGCCGGCTGATGCGTGCGCTGCGGTCGAGCGCGCCGGTGAGGGTGGCCCGCGTACGCGTGGCGAGCCGCTTCTCCAGGTCCTCCACGACCTTGCGCACCACGGCCCGCGCCGTCTCCTTCGTCGTCTCCGGCATCGCCTTGTTGAGCGACAGCAGCGTGCCGACGAGGTGGACGTCCGCTTCCACGGCTTCCAGCATCTCCGGTTCGAGCAGCAGCGTGGACAGTCC
Organism: Streptomyces sp. NPDC056160; assembly: GCF_042268205.1. Lineage (NCBI taxonomy): Bacteria > Bacillati > Actinomycetota > Actinomycetes > Kitasatosporales > Streptomycetaceae > Streptomyces > Streptomyces sp. NPDC056160. The sequence goes on along the minus strand of NZ_JBHJUW010000066.1, from coordinate 40,117 downwards.
GAGCCGGTCGATGGCGTCCCGCTGCATGACCTGCACGACGGAGGCGGGGAAGTACGTCCGTATGTCCCCCAGCCAGCGCGCCACCGAGGGCGCAGAGGCCCCGAGCCCGGCCGAACGGTCCTGCCCGGCCCGGCCCGCGTGCGGCTTGTCGCCCTTGCCGTAGAGCGCGGCCAGCGCCCCGTCCATCGCCGCGTCCCGTCCAAAGAGCGCGCATCCCGTGCCGTCGGCCGCGTCACCCCCGAGTACGAGCCGCCACCGCCGCAGCCGCTCCTGGACCACGTCCACCGCCGCCCCCTCGTCACCCTCCCGCACCGACGCCATACCGCTGTCCCCGCCCTTCCCCACCGCCGACGTCATACCGCCACCCCCTCGAACTCGTCGCCCGGCTCCCCGCCGGGACCGGACCGGCCAGAGCGACCGGAGCGGCCGGAGCCTGAACCAGGGCTGCTCGAGCTTGGGCCAAGGCTTGGGCCTGGGCCGATGCCAGGGGCCGAGGCCGAGTCGGGGCCGGCCCCGGGCGCCGAACCCGGGGGCGGGCCGGGCACCGCGTCGTCCAGGCCCAGCAGCAGGCGCACCACCGGCAGTACCGCGTCGGCCCGGTCCTGATCGAGGTGGGCCGCGAAACCGGGGGCGCCGGCCACCGCCGTCGTCCCGCTCGTGCGGCCGTCCCCTCCCGGAGCGCGCCGGACCAGTTCCCCGAGTGTTCTGCGCACCCCGGGCTCGTACGCCGAGAAGGTGCGCCGCAGCAGCGGCAGCACGTCGGTGAAAGCGTCCGCCGGGACTCCGGTCAGCCAGGCGTCGACCAGCCCGAGCAGCCGCTCGTCGTGCACGAGCAGCATCCCGCCCCCGCCGCCGACGAACCCCTCGATCCACGCGGCGGCGTCCGGCGGCGGCGTGCCCGGGGAGAGCGCGAGCCCCATGAGCCGCGCCGCCCGGTCCTGCACGACCGCGCCGTCGTCGAGCAGCAGCCGTACCGCCCGGCCCCGGACGACACCGGGCACGCTGTCCCGCCCCGACAGCACCCGGAGCACGCCGTGCCAGCGGGCGCGCAGATCGCCGTGCCCGGCATCGAGGGTGTCGCCGAGCAGACCCACGGCCGTGTGGACTGCGTCCACGTGGCGTCGCATCTCCTCGGCCGCGTCCGCGTCCAGGGCGGCGCAGGCCGGGGGCAGGCCGACGAAGACGCGCTCAGCGAGGCCCGCCGCGACCCCGGCCAGGGCCTCGGTGTCCGTGCCGCGCACATCGCCGTAGCGCAGCGAGCGGACCAGGGCGGGCAGCGCCTGGGCGAGGTGCCCGACGTCGGCGTCGAGCGCCGCGCGGTCGGCGAGCACCCGCATCACCACGGGCAGCGCGTCGGACAGTCCCGCCAGCAGACAGCGCTCGGCGAGCGCGGTCACCTGAGCGAGGACGTCCGCACCGACGGCGTCCGCCTCGGCCTTGGCGGTCGCGGCGGCGAGCACGGTCGTCCCCCACACCCCGGCCTCGGCGACCCTGACCGACAGCTCGGGCTCCCAGCGCAGCCGCCAGGTCTCGCGGAAGGTTCCGGTGCTGCCCCGGGAAGCCGTGGGCTCGCCCCAGCCCACGCCCAGCAGCCGCAGCCGGTGCAGCAGCCTGCTGCGCCCGGCGTCGGTCTCCTTGCGCAGGTCGAGTTCCACCTCCCGCTCCAGCGCCTCGGGTTTGAGGCGCAGCCGGCGCTGGAGGCGGCTCAGGTCCCGTTGCAGCGGCACGGCGGGCGCCGCTTCCGGCACCTCGCCGAGGACGTCCCCGACCACGAGCCGGTCGTGCACCAGCGCCAGGGGCACGTCCGAGCCGTCCGACATCACCGCCCGTACGGCGTCGGTGGTCTCGCTCAGTCCCGGCAGCGGGCGGCCTCTCATCGCCGCGAGCGTCCCGGCCAGCCGCACCGCCTCGATGACGTGCGCGGAGGACACGATCCGGTCCTCCTCCCGCAGCAGCCCCGCCACCTTCGTCAGCCACCGCTCGACGGGACGGTCCGGCACGCCGAAGAGGTGGGCGTACCAGCCCGGCGAGTCGATGCCCGCGCCGTACCCGCTGAACCGGGAGAGTCTGCGGTGTGTCCACGGCACCCACGTCATGTCCGCCTTGACCTTGGGCAGCCCCTTCAGCAGTGCCCGGTCCGCGGTGGCGGTGGTCCTCTGCCGCAGCGCGGGCACGTGCCAGGCGCCGCACACCACGGCGACGCGGTCCGCGAACTCGCGCCGCGCCGCCCGCACCCGGAGCCGCATGTGGGCCTCCCGTACGAGATCGCGGTGGCTGCTCCCGTACGTCTCGCGCAGCGCCCCCATGGCCTCCTCCAGCACCAGGAACGGCGCGAACGCGTCGGTCCGCCCCGCGCCGCGGTGCTCGACGACGTCCTCCCACCAGCGCTCGGGATCGTCGTACCCGGCGGTGTCGGCCAGCACGGCGAGCGGATCGACCCGCACCTCGCCGCCGGCCGAGGGCTCCGCGGTCCCCTCCTCCGCGCAGCCCTCCGCCCCGGCGGGCTCACCGCCGTCCGTGGACTCCCCGGCGGTGTCCGTCTCCCAGGCGAGCGTGTGCGTGGCCGGGAGGTCGATGAAGCGGGCCGGAACGCCGTGTGCCAGGGCCCAGCGCAGGGCGACCCACTCCGGGGAGAACCCGGCCAGCGGCCAGAACGCGGAGCGGCCTGGTTCGTCCACGGCGTGGGCGAGGAGGGCGACCGGCGGCCGCATGCCCTCGTCGGCGGCGAGCGGGATCAGCGCGTCGGCCTCCGGAGGGCCCTCGATCAGCACCACCGACGGCCGGGCCGCCTCCAGGGCCGCCCGCACCGCCCGCGCGGAACCCGGCCCGTGGTGCCGGACCCCGAGCAGCAGCGGCTCCGCGCCGGCCCCGCCTCGGCGCTCCCCCTCGTTCCTCTCAGCGCCTGTCACGCCGTCCCCCCAGTGCCCGTCGTCCGCCCCGGCCGCCCGTCCAGCTGGGCTCCTCGTCGGCGCCGGCCCGCACCGCGCCGCCCACCCCCGGACCCGTCACGCTCACGTCCGCCACCGGTCCCGTCCCGCTCACGACCGTCCCCCCGCCGCTCACGCGCTCACCTCACGGCAGGCCCGGTAGAAGTCCTTCCAGCCGTCGCGCTCGCGGACCACGGTCTCCAGGTACTCCTGCCAGATGACGCGGTCGGCCGCCGGGTCGCGCACGACGGCGCCGAGGATGCCCGCCGCGACGTCGCCGGCCCGCAGCACGCCGTCGCCGAAGTGTGCGGCCAGCGCGAGCCCGTTGGTCACCACGGAGATCGCCTCGGCCGTCGACAGCGTGCCGCTGGGCGACTTCAGCTTCGTCCGGCCGTCCGAGGTGACGCCGTCGCGCAGTTCGCGGAAGACGGTCACGACCCGGCGGATCTCGTCGACGCCGTCCGGCACGGACGGCAGGTCGAGGGAACGGCCGATCTGGTCGACGCGGCGGGAGACGATGTCCACCTCGGCCTCGGGAGTCTCCGGCAGCGGCAGCACCACCGTGTTGAACCGCCGGCGCAGGGCGCTGGACAGGTCGTTGACGCCGCGGTCGCGGTCGTTGGCCGTGGCGATCAGGTTGAACCCGCGGACCGCCTGCACCTCCTGGCCCAGCTCCGGTATGGGCAGGGTCTTCTCCGACAGGATCGTGATCAGCGTGTCCTGGACGTCGGCCGGGATACGGGTCAGTTCCTCGACCCGGGCGGTCATGCCCTCGGCCATGGCCCGCATGACCGGGCTGGGCACCAGGGCGTCCCGGCTCGGGCCGTGCGCCAGCAGTCGCGCGTAGTTCCAGCCGTAGCGGATCGCCTCCTCCGGCGTCCCCGCCGTGCCCTGCACCAGCAGCGTCGAGTCGCCGCTGACCGCGGCGGCCAGGTGCTCGGACACCCAGGTCTTGGCCGTGCCGGGTACACCGAGCAGGAGCAGGGCCCGGTCGGTGGCGAGGGTGGTGACGGCGACCTCGACGATGCGGCGCGGGCCCACGTACTTCGGGGTGATCACCGTGCCGTCCGGCAGGGTCCCGCCGAGGAGATAGGTGGCCACGGCCCACGGCGACAGCTTCCAGCGCACCGGGCGCGGGCGGTCGTCCTGCGCGGCCAGCGCGGCCAGTTCGGCGGCGTAGGCGTCCTCGGCGTGCGGCCGCAGCGCCTGCATGCCCTGCTCGTCGCCCGTGTTCGCGGGCGCGGAGTCGCTTCGGCTCGGTGTTACGGACGTCGGTTCTACGGTCACAGACATGGCTGAGGCCCCCTCCAGCTCGGCCGGTTCGGATCTGTCACCAACCGTGCACCACGGCACTGACAATCCGTCGTGACCTGCACAAACGCTCTCGCCGGGCCGATTGTCAGTGGGGGGATCTACCTTCGATGGCATGACTCAGCAGGGGGCGCGCTGGACCGCTGACCAGGTGCTGGCACTGGCGCCTGACGTCGCGTCACGCAAAGCGGGAAGCAAACTCGGCACGGCGGGGCCGTGGTCCGAGGCGGGGAGTTCCGACGAAGGGACGGTGTGGGGGCTGTGCAAGGGAAGCGGAAGCAAGCCGTACCAGACGGTCGTCGACATCGCCGGCGCGGCGGGACCGGCGTACAAGTGCAGTTGTCCGAGCCGTAAGTTCCCGTGCAAGCACGCGCTCGGACTGCTGCTGCTGTGGGCGGGCGGCGACGGCGCGGTGGCCACCGTGCCCGCCGATCAGGCGCCTCAGTGGGCCGGACAGTGGCTAGCGGGCCGGCGCGAACGGGTCTCGCGGAAAGCGGAGAGGGCGGCCGGTGCCGCGGACGGCGGCGCCGATCCTCAGGCGGCGCGGCGCCGGGCGGAGCGCCGGGCCGAGCGGATCACCGCGGGGGCGACCGAGCTGGAGCAGCGTCTGACCGACCTGCTGCGCGGCGGCCTGGCCGCCGCCGAGCAGGCGGGGTACGGGCTGTGGGAGGAGACGGCGGCCCGCATGGTCGACGCCCAGGCCCCCGGGCTCGCGGCCCGGGTGCGGGAGCTGGGCGCGATCCCGTCGTCCGGTCCGGGCTGGCCGGTGCGGCTGCTGGAGGAGTGCGCGCTGCTGCACCTGCTGGACGAGGGCTGGCTGCGCCGCGAGCGGCTGCCGCTGGATCTGGCGGCCACGGTCCGTTCCCGCGTCGGTCTGCCCGGCTCCGCGGACGGCCCGCCGGTGCGTGACCGCTGGCTCGTCCTCGCCCGGTACGACACCGCGGACGCGAAGCTGACCACGCGCCGGACCTGGCTGCACGGTACCGGCTGCGACCGGACGGTCCTGCTGCTGTCCTACGGCGCGGCCGGCCGCGCACCGGAGCCGGCGCTGCCGGTGGGGCTGTGCCTGGAGGCGGAGGTGGCCGCCTATGCCGGCGCGGGACAACCGCGTGTGGCGCTGGGCGAGCAGTTCGCGCCCCCGGCCCCCACGCGCGCCCGTCCGCCCGGCGTGACCACGGCGCAGGCGGCGGCGCGCTACGGCCGGGCGCTGCGGGACGACCCGTGGCTGGAGTCGGTCCCGGTGACGCTGAGCGAGGTGATACCGGTCCCGGCGGGCGACTCCTGGCAGCTGGCCGACGCCGGGTCGGACCACGCGCTGCCCCTCACCGCCGCGGCCCGTTCCCGCCCCGGGCTCTGGCGGCTGGTCGCGCTTTCGGGTGGCGCGCCCGTCACGGTCTTCGGGGAGTGCGGCCACCGAGGGTTCACCCCACTGACCGCCTGGCCCCACGGCGAGGGCGCCGCGGTGACGCTGTGCTGACCACATGTACACCGTCTGCGACATCCGCCCCGGTCGGCGGGGTCCGCGTGTCCGGCATCGGAGTGACGTCGGAGCGCGGAGCGGGGTGTTCCCGGCACAGCGGGAAGTCTCACCCGAAAGGCGCACACAGGCGACGACCACGGCTACCGGCGAACCTCACAAGCCCGCCCTTTCTCACCAGATTCACGCATTTCTTCCGCCCCAGGGGAAACCCGGTCCGGGTGACCCTCCGACCACCCTCAGGCACCCGGCAACGGAAAGGACGCTCATGATCAGGACCTCCGCCCCGGTGGAAGCGCCCGCAGCGGGCGCCTGGGAGGAGTTGGTCACCACCGCCCTGCTCGGCACGGACCGCCGCAGGCCTCCCGCCGGCGCCCCGGGCCGGGACGCTCCGGTGGCGCTGCTGGACGCGGCGGCCGCGTACACCGTCAGCCGCCGTGCGGGCCTGCTGCCGGCACCCGCGGCCGAACGCCCCCGCCCGGCACCCGCGGACACCCGCCCCGCCCTGCCCCCGGCCGCGGCCCGCAGGCTCACCCAGCTGCTGGCCGACCGGTCCGGGGCGGGCGGCGGCGGCCGCAGGGGCGCGGCGCCGGACCTCATGGAGTTGCTGCCCCAGTGGCTGGCCGCGGCGAACGCGCGCGGCTACGCGGCACCCCCGCAGACGCTGCCCGCGCTGCTGGACGCGGCCCGGGGGCGCACGGACCTGCGGCCCGCCGCACTGGCCTTCGCCGGCCCGCGCGCGCTGTGGCTGGCCCGGCTGAACCCGGACTGGCGGTTCGCGCTGCGCTCGGCCCCCGGCAGCAGTGGCGCACTGCCCGGCCCCGAGGACACGGACCGCATCCGCCGGCTGTGGGAGGAGGGCCTGTTCGCCGAGCGGGTCGCGCTCCTCGCGGAGATCCGCCGGCAGCGGCCCGGGGCGGCCCGCGAGCTGCTCGCCGGCACGTGGGCGAGCGAGCGGGCCGAGGACCGGCTGATGTTCGTCGACTCGCTGCGGACCGGCCTCGGCCCGGACGACGAGCCGTTCCTCGAGCAGGCCCTCGCCGACCGGAGCCGTAACGTAAGGGCCACCGCCGCGGAGCTGCTGTCGGCGCTGCCCGGATCGGCGCTGGCCGCACGGATGGCGGAGCGTGCCGCGACCTGCGTGGCCGTCGACCACACCCGCCGCACGCCGACGATCGCCGTTGAGGCCCCCCACGAGTGCGACGCGAGCATGGAGCGCGACGGTGTCGTCGCCAAGGCTCCGGCGGGGAGGGGTGAGCGGTCGTGGTGGCTGGGTCAGCTGCTGGAGGCGTCCCCGCTCGGCACCTGGTCCACCCGGCTGGGCGGGCGCACCCCGCGGGAGATCGTGGCGCTGCCGGTGGCGGACGACTGGCAGGGGGAGCTGCACGCGGCCTGGTGCCGGGCGGCGGTGCGGCAGCGGGACGCCCGGTGGGCCCGGGCCCTCCTCGGGGAGCCCGCGGCGCCCGAGGCCGGCGGGCCGGGCGCGGTGTCCCTGGCCGAGCGCGCCAAACTGCTCGGCACCCTGGGCGCCGCCGAACGGGCCGACTGGGTCGCCGGGTTCATCGCGGCCCACGGGCTGTCCGAGGCGTTTCAGCTGCTCGGGGTGTGTGCGGTGCCGTGGGCCGGGCCTCTCGGACGTGCGGTGGTCGACGCGCTCAACATCGCGCGGGACGCAGGGAGCTACCCATGGAGTTTCAGTGGAGTGATGGGACTGGCCGAGCGGTGTCTGGACCCCGCGGAGGCGGCCCGGCTCGACGGGCTGCTGGCGGTGCCGGACGAGATGGAGGACGCCTCGCCGGGGGCCGGCGGGTACTGGGCGGAGGCCTTCCAGCGGCTGGTGACGACGTTGCGGCTGCGCTCGGCGATGGCCGAGGAACTCGGCGCCCGCACCGGCTGAGGCCCACGCCGTGTCGGGGCGGGCGCCCGTGGGCGCCGCCCCGGCAAGGGCACGCGTCCGCCCGGCCGATCCGGGCGCTACGCCTGAGCCGGCTGGCGGACGTTGGCCCTCACCCAGTCCACGATCGACTGGGTGGTAGCGCCCGGGGTGAAGATCTCGGCGACGCCCTGCTCCTTCAGCGGCGCGATGTCCGCCTCGGGGATGATGCCGCCCCCGAAGACGACGATGTCCTCGGCCTCGCGCTCCCGCAGCAGCCCGATCACGGCGGCGAACAGCGTGTTGTGCGCGCCGGAGAGGATGGACATGCCGATCGCGTCGGCGTCCTCCTGGATCGCGGTGTCGACGATCTGCTCCGGAGTCTGGTGCAGGCCCGTGTAGATGACCTCCATGCCGGCGTCGCGCAGGGCCCGCGCGATCACCTTCGCACCGCGATCGTGGCCGTCGAGCCCCGGCTTGGCCACCACCACGCGGATCGGACCGGCTGCCACACCCATCACTGCCTCCATGAAGCGACTACATACGTCCACCACGGGACGGACGCCCCGCACCACGTCGTCCGGGGAAGTGAACGAACGTTATCGCCAGCATCCCGCACCCGGCAGTTTCGCGGTGCGGACCGAGGGGGAAATCACACGGAGGGACAGTTCCCCGGAGGCATCGCGCAGCGGGGGCCCGCACACCACGCATCCGCACACCGCGCACCGTTCCCCGCCGCCGCGGGCCGGGAGCCCCCGCGGGAACAAGCGTCACTGCAGCCGCGGCGAGGTGGTCGTACCACCGCGGAGCAGGCCGGGCACCGCGGAGGCGCGGCGCACCGACGAGGACACGAGGCAGCCCCGAGCGCCGTACGCACCGTACGCGCCCCACAGCGGACGGCGGCCTGCTCCGCGTACCCCGTCCGGCCCCCGTCGGGAGCCTCCGCCGCGACTGCCCACAAGCGCACACGGGGGACAGAGCCGTCCTCCCGCGTGCCGACAGGAGGTCGGCCATGAAGGTCACCAGCGTCGCAGATCCCCTCCTCCCGTTCTGTCAGCGCCTGCTCCCGGGCCGAATCGCGGGAGTGTCGCTGGGCCTGCTCAAGGCGACGGCCCTGGAGCTGGCGATCCTCGCCGGGCACGTTCTCCTCTACCCCTCGGGAATCGTGCAGGAGCGCCGCGCCGCCGAGACCCCGCTGACCGCGCCGGATGCCGCCGCGCAGTTGCCCGTCGAGGCCAAGCCGCCGGTGGTGCTGCTGCACGGCTTCATCGACAACCGCTCGGTCTTCGTACTGCTGCGCCGCAACCTCGCGCAGCACGGCAGGCATCGCGTGGAGTCCCTCAACTACTCGCCGCTGACCTGCGACATCCGCTGCGCGGCCGAGCTGCTCGGCCGGCACATCGAGGAGATCTGCGAGCGCACCGGCAGCGAGCGGGTCGACGTCGTCGGACACAGCCTCGGCGGGCTGATAGCCCGTTACTACGTGCAGCGGCTGGGCGGCGACGCCCGCGTCCGCACCCTCGTCACCCTGGGCACCCCGCACGCCGGCACCCGGTTCGCCCCGCTGGCCAACGCGCACCCCATCGTCCGTCAGATGCGCCCCGGTTCGGAGCTGATCGAGGAGCTGTCCCGGCCCGCGCCCGGCTGCCGTACGTACTTCGTGGGCTTCTGGAGCGACCTGGACCACCTGATGGACCCGCTGGAGTCGGCCTGCGTCGAGCACCCGGACCTCCGGGCGGAGAACGTCCGGGTGAGCGGCATCGGCCACCTCGCCCTGCCCGTGCACCCCGCCGTCGCGAGCGGCATACGCCAGGCCCTGGACACCGTGCGGCCGGGGGACCCGTCCGCGGCACAGGGCGGAGGGCTCACCGTGGCCTGACCAGCTCCATGAGCCCGGCCGACCGGCTCCACGACCTGCCCGGACCGGCCCTGCGACCTGACCCGACCGGCCCTGCGACCTGACCACACCGGACCCGCGACCTGACCCGACCGGCTCCGTGGCCTGTTCGGACCTGTCTCCGTGGCCCGGCGTTGACCCATCAGGGTCGAACATCGTCCCGAACACAAGCCCAAGGCCGTGTCCGCAGTCTGCCGAATCACGGCCGATTGCCCGTTTCCCCAGTGCAGGAAACCTGGCGAAGATTGTCGCGCCCGCATACCGCCGGGTACAGTCGCCGCACTGCTCTGGCAGCCCTGTCGTCAAGGCGAAAGAGAAGTTGGTGAACGACCGTCACCCGTCGGGGACCGCGACGCCCCCGGCCCCGGCTCCGGCCTCCGACGACGCCTCGGCGCCTTACGCGCCGTACGGCGGGCAGGAAGGCGCCTACGGTGAGTTCACCACGTACGGCGACCACGACGCGACCGGTTTCCACACCGGCGTCCACAGCACGGCGGGCTTCGCGGCCGACCCCCTCTTCGGCGACCTCCACCCCGGCAACGGCCAGGCGGGAGAGGGCGGGACGACCGGCGCGTACGACGCCACCCAGTGGTCGACGGGCAGCCACCACGCCCTGAACCACGACGCGTACGCGGCCCAGCACCACGCCGCCTACGACACCGGTGCGTACGACACGACCGCTTGGTCCGCGGGGTTCCAGCACCTGTCCGCCGTACCGCAGCAGCCGGCGCCCGCCGAGGCCACCGGCCAGTGGGACGCGGGGGCCTGGCTCCAGGGCGCCGCCTCCACGACCGCCGCGGACCAGACCCAGCAGTGGGACTGGGGCACCCAGACGTTCGACACCGGCGCCTATGACGCCACCCAGTGGAACACCGGCGGCGCGGCCGACGACGGCACCGCGGCACCGGAGGGTCCCTCCCACCCGCAGCCGTACGGCGAGCAGCAGACGCAAGGCGAGCCGCACCCGTACGACGAGAGCCGGGCGTACGACGAGAGCCTGGCGTACGGTGACACCTTCGACGTTCTCGACGCCACCGCCCCCGAGGCCACCGTTCCCGGCGGGGAAGGCGCTCTGGCCGCGACCGGCGAACTGCCCGCCGTCTCCCCCTTGGAGGGCCAGGCAGAAGTCGCGCCGGTGCCCGCACCGCGCGCGGCCTCGCGCAGCGGCGGCCGATCCCGGCGCCGGCCCCCGGCCAAGCGCTCCGCGCTGCTGACCGTGGCGGTGCCCTCGGCCTGCGTGATGGGCGTCGCCGGAATCGCCGCGGCCTCCGTCGGCACCTTCACCGACGGCGGCAAGGACGCTTCGGCGTCCGCCCCCGAGGCGCACCCCGTGCAGCCGTCCACCGCCAACAACAAGCTGGACACCCAGCTCCAGAGCCTGTCCGCCGGGGCTAACGACTTCGCCGACCGGGCCAGCCGCACCCAGGAACGCATCGACCTCAAGGCGCAGCAGGAGACCGAGCGGAAGAAGGCCGCGCAGGAGGCGGCGCGCAAGGAGCGGCTGCGCCCCAAGTTCGTGCTGCCGGTGGCGCAGAAGGGGCTCAGCGCCTACTTCGGCCAGGCCGGCGTCAACTGGATGTCCGTGCACACCGGCATCGACTTCCCCGTCTGGTACGGGACGACGGTCATGGCCGCCACCGACGGTACGGTCCGCACCCAGTTCAACAGTGCCTACGGCAACATGCTGATCCTCACCGCGAAGGACGGTACGGAGACGTGGTACTGCCACCTCTCCCGGTACCAGGTCGTCACCGGCGCCACCGTCAAGGCCGGACAGCCGATCGCCTACTCGGGCAAGTCCGGCAACTCCACCGGCCCGCACCTGCACTTCGAGGTACGGCCCGCCGGCGGGGCCCCGATCGACCCGCTCCCCTGGCTGCGCAGCCACGGCCTGAACCCGACCTGAGCCCGGCCCGGGCCCGAGTCCTGGACCGGCCCGGGTCTGGCCGGGGCCGGGGCCGGGCTGCGGACGCTGCCTGGGCCGCGTCCGCCTTCCGCTCCGTCTCCCGCCCCGCCTCCCGCCCGTCCTACAGCTTCTCGACGGGCGCGTACCGCAGCAGCAGCCGCTTGGGTTTGGTGTCGCCGAAGTCGATCGTGGCCTCCGCGTTGCCGCCTGTGCCATTGACCCCGACCACCGTGCCCAGGCCGAACTGGTCGTGCGTGACCCGGTCGCCGACGGCGAGGGACACCACCGGCTTGTCCGCGGCCCGCCGGGTGGCGAAACCCGAGGCCCCCGACGCCGACGAACGCGAACGGGACGACGACAGCGAGGCCGCCACGCCGGAGGCCGGACCGGAGGACACCGGCGCGGAACCACCCGTCCGCTTCCAGTCCACGTGCACGGCCGGGATCTCCTCCAGGAACCGGGAGGGCGGGTTGTACGACGGCTGTCCCCACGCGCTGCGCATCGCCGAGCGGGTCAGGTACAGCCGCTCCCGCGCGCGTGTGATGCCGACGTAGGCCAGACGGCGCTCCTCCTCCAGCTCCTTGACCTGGCCGAGGGCGCGCATGTGCGGGAAGACGCCGTCCTCCATGCCGGTGAGGAAGACCACCGGGAACTCCAGGCCCTTGGCGGTGTGCAGGGTCATCAGCGTGATGACGCCGTCGCCGTCCTCCTCGTCGGGGATCTGGTCGGAGTCGGCGACCAGGGCGACCTGCTCCAGGAACTCGGACAGGGCGACCGACTCGCCCTCCCCGCGCTCCTGCTCGAACTCCAGGGCGACGGCGGCGAGTTCCTGGAGGTTCTCGATGCGGGTCTCGTCCTGCGGGTCGGTGGAGGACTGCAACTCGGCCAGGTAGCCCGTGCGTTCGAGGACGGCTTCCAGCACCGTGGCGGGGCCCGCGCCCGACTCCACGATGGTGCGCAGCTCCTCCATCAGCGTGTTGAACCGCTTGACGGCGTTCGTCGACCGCGCGGCCATGCCGTACGCCTCGTCGACGCGGCGCAGTGCCTGCGGGAAGCTGATCTTCTCCCGCTGGGAGAGCGCGTCGATCATCGCCTCGGCGCGCTCGCCGATGCCCCGCTTGGGCACGTTGAGGATGCGGCGCAGCGGGACGGAGTCCTCGGGGTTGGCCAGCACGCGCAGGTAGGCCAGGACGTCCCGGACCTCCTTGCGCTCGTAGAAGCGGACGCCGCCGACGACCTTGTAGGGCAGGCCGACGCGGATGAAGATCTCCTCGAAGACACGGGACTGGGCGTTGGTGCGGTAGAAGACGGCGACGTCGCCCGCCTTGGCCTCGCGCGCGTCCGTGAGGCGGTCTATCTCCTCGGCGACGAACTGCGCCTCGTCGTGCTCGGTGTCGGCGACGTACCCGGTGATCCGGGCGCCCGTGCCCGCGTTGGTCCACAGGTTCTTCGGACGGCGGGACTCGTTGCGCTCGATGACCGCGTTGGCGGCGGACAGGATCGTCTGCGTGGAGCGGTAGTTCTGCTCCAGCAGGATCGTCGTCGCGTCCGGGTAGTCCTCCTCGAACTGGAGGATGTTGCGGATGGTCGCGCCGCGGAAGGCGTAGATCGACTGGTCGGCGTCACCGACCACGCACAGCTCGGCGGGGTGGAGGTCGTCGGGGCCGGGCGGTACGTCCGCGGGGTGCTGGGCGGTGCCGACGAGTTCCCGTACGAGGGTGTACTGGGCGTGGTTGGTGTCCTGGTACTCGTCGACCAGGACGTGCCGGAAGCGGCGGCGGTAGTGCTCGGCGACGTCCGGGAAGGCGCGCAGCAGATTGACCGTCGTCATGATCAGGTCGTCGAAGTCGAGGGCGTTGGCCTCACGCAGCCGCGACTGGTAGAGGGCGTAGGCCTGGGCGAGGGTCTTCTCGAAACCGTCGGTGGCCTGCGCGGCGAAGTCCTCCTCGTCGATCAGCTCGTTCTTGAGGTTGCTGATCTTCGCGCTGAAGGACTTGGGCGGGTAGCGCTTGGGGTCCAGATCCAGGTCACGGCAGACCAGGGCCATCAGGCGCTTGGAGTCGGCGGCGTCGTAGATCGAGAAGGACGAGGTGAAGCCGAGCTTCTTCGACTCCCGGCGCAGGATGCGCACGCACGCGCTGTGGAAGGTCATCACCCACATCGCGTTCGCGCGCGGGCCCACGAGCTGCTCGACGCGCTCCTTCATCTCCCCGGCGGCCTTGTTGGTGAAGGTGATCGCCAGGATCTGGCCGGGGTGGACGCCGCGTTCGCCCAGCAGATGGGCGATGCGGTGCGTGAGCACGCGGGTCTTGCCGGAGCCGGCGCCGGCCACGATGAGCAGCGGGGAGCCGGAGTGGACGACGGCGGCGCGCTGGTTCTCGTTCAGCCCGTCCAGGAGCGCCGCCGGGTCGACGACCGGGCGGGGGGCGCCGTCGCGGTAGTAGGCGTCCCGGTGGGCCTCGCGGTCCGGTGGCAGGTCGAACTTCCCGCCGAACAGATCGTCCGGAACCGGCTCCGGAGCATGGTCGTCCTCGGGCGGCGGCGGGGGCTCGTCCTCGGAACCGCGAGGGGTCTGGAGGTCCGCCAGGAAGCTGTCGTCAAAGAGGCTGCTCATCGCTCTACGAGTCTAGGGCTCCCCACCGACAACCCGGGGCCGCCCCGCAAACGTGACCGGTTTCACCGACGGCGTGCGGCCCCCTCGTGCAGAACGGCGCGAGCACACCGGTGCCGCTCACCGACGCGCTCCCCGGTGACCTGGTCTTCTTCCAGGGCAGCACGGGCCACGTGGGCGTCTACGCCGGTGACGGCATCATGATCCACGTTCCGCGACCGGGCGCCCGAGTCCGCGCGGAGCCGGTCCCGCGCGCCGGGGCACCGGGAAACCACAGCGTGGTACGACCGGCGTGGCCCGCGCCGCTCCCCGCCTCGCCCCGCCGCACCGCTCGGGATCGCCCCCGCTCGGGATCGCCCGCGGGCAGGTCGCGTGCTCCCGCCGGGACGCTCCCCGCCGATGGTTTTGCGTACCGGCACGCGTGCCCCGGCGCGCACGACGTGCCGGGCTTCTAGCATCGGCTTCATGCCCGTCACCTCACCTCTGCGCGCCTGGCTGGCGCAGCGACCGCCCGCGGCCGGGGCCGCGGTGATGGCCAGCGGCATCGTGTCGATCGGGCTGGGGCTGACGGGCCACGAGGTGCTGTCCCTCGCCGTCCTCGCGGTGGCCTGTCTCGCATGGCTGGCACTGGCCGCGGACTTCACCCTGCGGCTGCTGCGCGAACGGTCGCGCTGGAAGGCCGAGGCGGGCACGCCGGCCGCGCTCACCGGGGTCGCCGCCACCGCCGTGCTGGGCACGCGCTTCTCGAACCTGGGGTGGCAGCCGCTGGCCGAGGCGCTGCTCGCGCTGGCCGTGGTGCTGTGGCCGTGGCTGCTCGTGCGGGTCGTCCGCAACTCCCGGCGGCCCATGCCGGGCGCGGTCTTCCTGTGCTGCGTGGCCACCGAGGGACTCGCCGTGCTCGGGGCGTCGCTGGCCAAGGCCCAGGCCGCGGCCTGGCTGGCGCACACCGCGCTCGTCTTCTTCTGGCTGGGGCTGGCGCTCTACCTGTTCACGCTGTCCCGCTTCGACCTGCGGCAGGTGTACGAAGGGCACGGGGACCACTGGGTCGCGGGCGGCGCGCTGGCGATCTCCGCGGTCGCCGGGGCGAAGCTGATCGCCGCGGAGGGCGCCGGCCGCCATCTGTGGGACAACGACGACCACGGCGTCCTGCGCACCGTCACCCTCGCGCTGCTGGTGCTCGACCTCGCCTGGTACGCAGTCCTGCTCGTGGCGGAGCTGGTCCGGCCCCGGCTGCGCTACGACGTGCGCCGCTGGTCGACCGTCTTCCCCCTGGGGATGACGGCCACGGCGGCGCTGTCGGTCGCCACCGCCCTGCACGTCCCCGAGTTCGAGGGGCTCGGGGAGGTACTGGTCTGGGTCGCGGTCGCGGCCTGGCTGGCCGTCGCGGCGGGGGCGGTCGCGGAGGCGCGCACCGAACTCAGGGACGCCGCGCGCTGACCCGCGCGCCCCGCGCGGCGCTCAGGTCCACAGCACCGCGATGAAGATGTTCGCCATGGTCAGCAGGCCCACCAGCCCGAACATGCCCTTGTCCACCTTCTCGTCGTCGCGCTTGACGTAGACGAGACCGAGGATCACGATCAGCAGCGCCAGCTTCAGGCCGATCTTGACGGTGTTGACGTGGTGGCCCTCGGCCTGGTTGAGGCCGACCAGGACGATGCCGGTGACCAGCATGGTCAGCGCGCCGTGCAGCATGCCGGGCACGAACCGGGCCGTGCCCCGGCCCATCGCCTTCATCTGGGTGAGGAAGCCGCCGAGCAGGGCGGCGATCCCGATGATGTGCAGGCCGACGAAGAGATGGATGAGTACGTCCATGAGTCCGGAGCCTAACGAGAGCCCACCGGCCTCCCGGACACTGGCCCCTGTGCCGGAGTCCGCCACCTGTTGCGCCGGCGACCGCCCACCTGGTCCGCTCACCGACTGCCGCCGCCGACCCACGGCTCCGCCGCCCGCCCTCCGGCGGCTC
This sequence comes from Streptomyces sp. NPDC056160, assembly GCF_042268205.1. Classification (NCBI taxonomy): domain Bacteria; kingdom Bacillati; phylum Actinomycetota; class Actinomycetes; order Kitasatosporales; family Streptomycetaceae; genus Streptomyces; species Streptomyces sp. NPDC056160. The sequence continues at coordinate 24,152 of NZ_JBHJUW010000066.1, read as the reverse complement.
CCTGCCGGCACCCTGACGGCACTCTGGCGGCGCATGAATGCGGCCCATAGCACCCGCTCGACGCCCTCTGCCCCGGAACCGTCACAACGGTCATCGCGCTGTGTGAAGGCGCTGCCGCGGAACGCCCCGCATGGTCACTTCCGGTCGCCGTTCGATCCGGTCGCGGCAGTTCCGTACAACCTGTCACTCCTCCGGTACGGCGAGTCCTAGCGTCCTTCCCCAGGTGACCGGCTCCCCACCGCCGCCCGGGCCAGGGGCGGCTGCCGGACGCCACCGCCAAGGAGTCCGGCGGCGGTCCGCCCCCCTGTGCGGGCCGCCGCCGGACGCGCAGAGCCCGCCGCCCCGCGGCCGGCCGGACGAAGGGACGTGACGGTCCACGTGGCCACGCACCGCAAGCCCCGACAGCGCTCGCTCAGCGGCAGCACAGCCCGTACGGCGGCCACACTCGCCCTGGCGGGCGCGGCGACGGCGACGGGTTTCGGCGGCACCGGACAGGCCGCCCCGCAGCTGACGCCGGAGCAGGTCAGGGCCAAGGTGGACCGGCTGTACCAGGAGGCGGAGACCGCCACCGAGAAGTACGACGGCGCAAAGGAGAGGGCGGACGCGGCCGGGAAGCGGCTGCGGACCCTCGGCGACGAGGCGGCGCACGGACAGGCCAGGCTGAATGCGGCGCGCGACACCCTCGGTTCCATCGCCGCGGCACAGTACCGGGACGGCGGGATCGACCCCACCGTGCAGTTCCTGCTCTCCACCGATCCCCGCCACTACCTGGAGGGCGCCGCGCTGGCCGAGCGGGCGGGTGTCCGGCAGAACGCGGCCGTGGCCGGTGTGCGCCAGGAGCTGAGGAAGCTGGACCGACTGCGCAGTGCGGCGCGCACCGAACTGGGGTCCCTCCGCTCGCGGCAGGCGGAACTGCGCCGGCAGAAGAAGACGATCACCACGAAACTGGACGAGGCCAGGCGGCTGCTGGCCCGGCTCACGCCACAGCAGCGGACGGCGACCGGCGAGGACGGAGCGGCGCAGCGGGCGTCCCGGTCCGCGGCCGGGGCAGCGCGGGAGGCGCTCGCCGCCCCGCGCTCGGCTCCGGCCCCCACCTCACGGGCGGCGGCAGCCGTCGCCTACGCCTACGCGAAGCTCGGCAGCCCCTACGTGTGGGGCGCGACCGGCCCCGACGCCTTCGACTGCTCCGGCCTGGTGCAGGCGGCCTACCGCGCCGCCGGGATCGCGCTCCCGCGCACCACCTACGCCCAGATCGGCGCCGGCCACCGCGTCTCACGCTCCCAACTGCACCCCGGTGACCTGGTGTTCTTCTACTCCGGGATCAGCCATGTCGGCATCTACGTGGGCGGGGGGCAGATGATCCACGCCCCGAACCCCTCGGCGCCGGTCCGGCTGGCGCCCGTCGACCAGATGCCGTTCGCCGGAGCGACCCGGGTGGCGTGAACATCGCTCGCGCCCCCGCGTGGCGTGCGTTGCGCGCCCCCGGTCCGGACGGTCAGACCAGGCGGCGGGCCGTGGCCCAGCGGGTCAGCTCGTGACGGTTGGACAGCTGGAGCTTGCGCAGTACCGCGGACACGTGGGACTCCACCGTCTTCACGGAGATGAAGAGCTGCTTGGCGATCTCCTTGTAGGCGTAGCCGCGGGCGATGAGCCGCAGGACCTCGCGCTCGCGCTGGGTGAGGCGGTCGAGGTCCTCGTCGACCGGCGGGGCGTCGGTGGAGGCGAACGCGTCGAGGACGAACCCGGCCAGGCGCGGGGAGAAGACGGCGTCGCCCTCCTGGACCCGGAAGATCGAGTCGATGAGGTCGGAGCCGGTGATCGTCTTCGTCACGTAGCCGCGGGCCCCGCCGCGGATCACCCCGATCACGTCCTCCGCCGCGTCCGACACGGACAGCGCGAGGAAGCGGACGGGCCGCTCGGTGTCGGCCATCAGCGCGGCACAGCGGCGGAGCACCTCGACACCGCCGCCGCCGGGGAGGTGGACGTCGAGGAGGACCACCTCGGGACGGGCCTCGGTGATGACCGCCACCGCCTGGTCGACGTCCGGCGCCTCGCCGACCACCTCGACACCGGTCTCGTCGGTCCGCCCGATCTCGGCCTGGACCCCCGTACGGAACATGCGGTGGTCGTCGACGAGGACGACGCGCACGTGCCGCCCGGTCGCGCCGCCCGCGGCTGTGGCCGCCGCCTCCGTGGTGTCCGCTGCCGCCGTGCCGTTCGCCTCGGTCGGGTCGCTCATCACGTGTTCTCCGCCCTCTCCATCTCCAGCTCGACCTCCGTGCCGCCGTCCGGCACCGCGCGCAGCCGGGCCGTGCCCCCGTTGCGCTCCATGCGGCCGATGATCGATTCTCTGACACCCATGCGGTCGGTGGGTATCGCGTCGAGATCGAACCCCGGACCCCGATCACGGACGGACACGAAGACCGTCCTGCCCTCGACTTCGGCGTACACCTGCACGGCGCCGCCCTCGCCACCGTACTTGGCGGCGTTCACCATGGCTTCCCTCGCGGCCTGCATCTGGGCTCCGACGCGTTCGTCGAGCGGGCAGTCGCCGACCACGACCACCTCTATGGGCACGCCGTGCTTGTCCTCCACCTCGGCGGCGTTGCGCCGCACGGCTTCGGCGAGGGTCGCCGGCTCGTCGTCCTCGTCCTTGCCGTTGCCCTCGGGCTTGTAGAGCCAGGCGCGCAGGTCGCGTTCCTGGGCGCGGGCGAGACGGCGCACCTCGCCCGCGTTCTCCGCGTTGCGCTGGATCAGGGTCAGGGTGTGCAGCACCGAGTCGTGCACGTGGGCGGCGACCTCGGCGCGCTCCTGGGCACGGATGCGCATCAGCCGCTCCTCGGAGAGGTCCTGCGTCATCCGCACGAGGTACGGCCCGGCGAGCAGCGTGATGCCGACGAGGACGGCCAGCCCCGCCTGGAGGACGGAACCCAGATGGGCCGCGGATCCCTGGAGGACGAAGATGGCGGAGACACCCGCGGTGACGAGCAGGACACCCGCGCCGGCGCGCAGCAGCGTGAGCGTACGGCGGCGGCGGCCGACCTCGACCCAGCGGGCCCGGCGCGCGTTGTCCGCCTGGCGCCAGACCAGGGCGACGCCCGCGGCGACGAGGACGGCCGGCAGGAGGTAGGCCTTCGCGCCGCCGTCCAGGTCGACACTGCCGACGAAGACCGACGCCACGACGACCATGAGGAGCAGGGCGACGAGCTGGCCCTTGTCCGGTTTGCGGGTGACGATCCTGCGGCGGCCGTCCGGCGAGGTCTCCGTGGTGACCAGGGACGGCGGTCTCTGCCCGCCGACGCCGCCGACCCCGAGGGGGACGAAGAACCAGAAGGCCGCGTACAGCAGCGCGCCGAGACCGTCGGCCATGACCAGTCCGACGAAGACGAGCCGCACCCAGACCACGGGCAGCCCGAGATGCCCGGCGAGGCCCCGCGCCACTCCGCCGAGCCAGCGTCCGTCGCTGCTGCGGTAGAGCTTGCGCGGCGGCCGCGGGTCGTCGAGGGGCAGTGCTGCGGCTTCCGGCATGCCATCGATGGTCACATGCCCGCCGTAAGGGGGCATCAGGGTCCGCCCCCGAGACGCCCCTGATCTTCGGGCCCGCCGCCCCTGCGTTCCGCGCACGGGTCCGCGCCGGCCGGTCGAACGTGTCCCCGGCGGGGGCTCAGGGGCGAATCAGGGTTCTGCCAGGGTCGTCCCGACTGCCGCGGCGGCGGCCCGCCCGTCACCATGGACGCATGACGAATCACCAGCACGCCACGACGGGTCCGGGACCCGGCCCCGGCCCTCGCCCGGTCCCGGGCGCGGCCGCAGCCGCCGCGCCCGGGACGGGTGCGGGTGAGGAGCCCCGCGCACACGAGGGGGCGCGGACAGGCCCGCGAGACACGGACGGGCAGCCGGGCGCGGGCGGATCACCGCGGACCAGCGGCCCGCCGGGCGCAGGCGAACGACCGGGGGCGGACGATCGGCCGGGTACAGGCGGACAACCGGGTCCGGGCGACCGGCCCGGCCGGACCGGAGAGGCGAATGTGACGGGGACAGCGGGGGCGGCCGGCGGGCCGGAAGCGGTGGCCGAGCCGGGCTCCGCGACCGCCGGCGGCCCGGAAACCGGCGGGGGTGACTCGTCGCGGTTCCGGCGGGACCGGCGGCACAAGTTGATCGCCGGGGTCTGCTCGGGCCTCGGACGGCGGTGCGACATGGACCCCGTGATCTTCCGGATCACGCTGGCCGTGCTCGCCGCGACGAGCGGCATCGGGCTCATCTTCTACGGATTCGCCTGGCTCTTCGTGCCGTTCGACGACGAGGAGGAGAACCAGGTCCGCAAGCTGCTCACCGGGCGGGTGGACGGCCATGCGCTGGCCGCCGTGCTGTTCGCCCTGGTCGGCTGCGGAGTGTTCCTGTCGATGCTGACCAACGGCGACGTGCTCACTTTCAGCGTCGTCCTCTCCCTGCTCCTCGCCGGGGCCGGATACTGGTCGCAGCACCGTGGCTCCGCCGATCCCGACCCCCTGGCGGCGCAGGCCGCCGCCGACGCACCGCCGGAGGCCCAGGCGCCGCCGGTCCCCGCGGCCTACCCGTCCTGGTGGCGGGACCCGATCGTCAAGGACGGCACCCACGTCGGCGGAACCGGCTATCTCTGGGGGCCCCAGGAGTCACGCGCCCGGGACGTCGCGGCGGCCGTCAACATCAGCCGGGGCGAGCGCGACAGGCAGCCCGCGAGCCCCTCTCGCCCACGGCCGCCCCGCCCGCGGGGGCCGCGCTGGATCGGCGGCTGGGTCTTCCTGTTCGCCCTGGTGGCCGGCGGCCTCGGCACGCACCTGAGCCGGGACGACCACAACGTGGCCATGAGTCTGCAGACCGGACTGGCCTGCGCGCTCGGCGTCTTCGGCCTGGGCATCGCGCTCAGCGCCTTCCTGGGCAGGACCGGCGCCGGCACGGTCCTGCTGGCCGTCGTCACCGCCGCCCTCCTCGCCGCTTCCACGACGCTCCCCGGCAACATCACCGCCCACTGGTCGCACGCGAGGTGGAAGCCCGCCACGGTGGCGGACGTCCGGCCGAGGTACGACCTCGGCACCGGCGAGGGCACCCTCGACCTGACCCGAATACACATCGGCAAGGACCAGAAGGTGACGGCGCGGGCCGAAGTGGGTGCGGGACGGCTGCGGGTGATCATTCCCAAGGACATGACCCTGCGGGCGACGATCGACGTGGGCGTCGGCGACATCCAGTTGCCGGGGGACGGCTCGCAGGACGTGGACGTGGCGCCGGGCCGGCACCAGCAGGTCACTCTGGTGCCGGAAGCGGGCGGCAAGAGCGCGGGAACAGTCGATCTCGATCTGCACGTGGGTGTCGGACAGGCGGAGGTGAGCCGTGCTGCTTCATGAGTTCCAGCCCGGGAAGCTGGTGGCCGGCGCCTGCCTCGTCGGCGCGGCCGTCGCCTACGCCGGCGACGCGGACGGTCTGTGGGAGACGCCGTGGTTCGTGGCCGTCCCCGTGGTGGTGGGCGGCCTCTGCCTGGCAGGCGCGGTGGGAGCCGTCGACCGCACGGTACGCCGGCGCAGGACGCGGGCGGCCCGCGGCCCGGACCTCGGTGAGGGCCGGCCGGACGGGGGACGTCCCGGCTAGTAGCGGTAGTGGCCCAGGCCTCGGCGTCGCCGTCCCGGCAGGACGGCGTCCAGGGAGAGCAGGGGGGTGCCGGCGAGGACGAGGGGGATCCAGGCCATCAGGTAGGCGAGGTCGTTGCCGTAGTAGTAGGGGGTGGTGGCCCAGCTGACCGTGAGCCACAGGCTGAGGGAGATGAGCGCGCCGCCGAGCGCGGCCAGGCGGCCCAGCAGGCCGAGCAGGACACCGATACCGACGGCGAGTTCACCGAGGGCGATGGCGTAGCCGAACCCGACCGGGTTCTTCAGGGCCAGGTCGACGAGGGCCGGGACTGCGGAGGAGTCACGAACCGCCCGCATCGTGTCCCCGAGCGACCCGGGGCCGGCGGCCTTCATGAAGGCGCTGTCGGTGAGTTTGTCCAGGCCGGCGTAGATGAAGGTGATGCCGAGGAAGAGACGGAGAGGAAGGAGGGCGTAGCGGGCGGCGGTGTCCCGCCAGGTGCGGCGCCGGTCGAGGTACGGGGTCTGCGTGTTCGTACGAAGGCCGTGAGTCATCGTTACCAGCCGCCTCTCGCCTCTCAACGCAATGCCGTTCACCTCTCGACAGACCATACGTGTGCGGGAAAGGAGTCGCTCACTCCGGTCGGTCCTTTGTGCGACGTCCGTATGGATTCGCCGTCCGGTTGGCCCTGGGATCTCACTCCATCGGTGCGCTGCCCCGTCCCGCGCGGGGGACGGCACCCGCTGTCACTCCGTCACGTCGATCGTGTACCGATTGGTCTCCACGCCCGCCGCGGTCACCAGTTGCACCTCGACCCGGCCCGGTTCCACGTCCGCCGGGACCGGGACGGTCAGCACCGTGTCCGCGGGGTTGCTGAAGCCGCCCGTGACGGGCACCAGGGGCACGTGGACGTTGACCGCGCCGATGCGGACCACCATCCGCGACAACCGGTCGGCGCCCTGCGCTCCCGGGGGGACGAACCCGGCGCCGCGGATCTCGATGTCGTCGCCGGTGCGGATCGGCGCGTCCAGGTCCCCGGCCTCCCGGGCCCTGACCACCGAGAGGATCACCGGGCGCCCGCCCTCCGCGTACTTGCCCGCCAGGTAGGTCGCGGCGGACACCAGCGTCACCACCGCCAGTCCCCAGGGCAGGTCGGGCAGCTGATCGGGCCGCCGGGCCAGCCGCACCGCGGCGAAGACCAGGGCGACGGTGCTGATCACGACGTACTGGATGTCCGCGAAGGCGCCGCGTCCCGCGTCGTCGGTCAGCAGGTCGGCCGCGCGCGGCCGGTCCGCGCGTACCTTTTGCAGCCTCTGCCCCAGGACCCGCAGCCCGACCACCCGCCGCACCAGTACGGCGATCCCGCACACCACGGCGAGCACGGTGACGACGCCGGCGCCCCGGGCGAGTTCCAGGCCCGAGATCACGGCGTCGCGCTCCGCGTGGTCCGAGGCGGCGGCCAGCCGGCCCACCAGCACCAGCACCGCGTACGCCACGAACAGCACCCACAGCGCAGCGATCGAACGGGAGGTGGAGAGCCTGTTGTCCTCGCCGATGACCGGGGCGAGCGCGCCGCCGCGCGCCCGGTGGAACCACGAGGCGGCCGTCAGCGCCACGGCCACCACCGCCGCCGCCAGCAGGCCCGCCGTGCGGGCGGTGCTCCAGCCCGCCCCGATCGCGGTGAGCGCCTGGACCAGAAGCAGCAGGACGACCGCGGCCCAGACCGTGTACGCCGTCCAGCGCCACAGCCGGGCCAGCCAGGCGTCGCCCTCGGCCCGGCGGCGGACAGCGACGAGTTCCGCGGACTGCGTCAGTTCCTCCGAGACCCACTGCCGGGAGGCCGACACGGAGTGGGCCACGGCGGCGGGCAGCCCCTGCCCGGCGGCGAACCCGTCCCGCTTGACCAGGAATTCGGCCACGGCCCGCCGGTGTCCCGCACGCGCCCCGTGCGGGCAGTCCCCGCAGGTGCAGCCGCCCGTGTGGGCGTGCGCCCCCGCCCCCGCGCCGTCTCTCGCTTCCTGCACCGCCACGCCCGCCGCCCGCCTTCCCCGGAACCCGCAGCCGTCCTGCGGACAACACCCCTACGCCGACTGCGAATTGTGCCCTACACCACCCCGTGTGCGTCCGCCCGGTCTGGTCAGGGCGGGTGAAGCCCGGGCCGCCGTGTTGACCCGGCTGGGAGAATCGGCGTATGGCCGAGATCATCCAGCGGGACGGGACCTGGGCCTTCGACGGCAGCACGGTGCGGATCACGCCGGGCCTGCACCGGTCGGTGCCGCTGTTCCGGCAGGCGTACGGGGAGATCACGGTGCCGCTGGCGGCCGTGGCGGGCGTGGTCCACGAATCCGGGCGCAGGCGCGGCCGGCTGTGTCTGCGGCTGCGGGAGGGCGCCGACCCCTTGCTCCAGGCGACCGGCGGCCGACTGCCGGAGGCGGCCGATCCGTACCGGCTGGCCGTGGACCTCGACCGTTCCGGCGCCGCCGCCGAGTACGTGGCGGACGAGATCCGCCGGTCCCTGCTCCTCGACCGCATCCCCCAGGAGCCGGCCGGCGCCTACCTGCTGGCGGGGCCGCCGGTGCCCGTCGCGGTCCGCTGCTCGGACGGCACCGTCTCCTTCGACGGCTCCCGGGTCCGTATCGACTGGGCCGACACCTCCGACCGGGTCAAACGGGCCACCGGCCCGCGCGCCGTCGCCGTCGGCGAGCTGGTCCGGGTCGAGTGGCTGCCCAGCCGGGGGGCCGAGGACGGTTTCCTGCGGTTCGTGACCCGCGGGACGGTGGGCTCCGAGCTGCCGCCCGAGAAGGATCCGTACACCCTCCACCTGTGGGGCAGCGCCCGCCGGGACCTGCTCACGGCGCTGGTCGCCACCGCGGTCACCGCCCGGCTGCCGCATCCCGCCGCCCGCGCCGCCGCCGAGGCCGCGCCCGGACGGGAGCGGGCGACGGTGCCACCGCCACGGGCCGTCCGGCACGACGTGCTGCTGCGCCGGCTGCGGGAGCTGGGCGAGCTGCGGGCCGGCGGTGTGCTCACCGAGGAGGAGTTCGCGGTGGCCAAGGCGGCCGTGCTGCGGGACTTCGACTGAGGGCGGCGGGTGACGAGTGGCGGGTGACGAGTGGCGGGGGCCGGTGGCGAGTGGGTCAGGTCAGCAGGTCGGGTTCGCCGCGGCTGACGTCCTGCCACAGGGGCTGGTAGTTGATCCAGGCCACCAGGTCCGTGCCGAGCTGTTCGCGGGTCGACACCGCCGCCTTGTGGTCGATCAGGACGGGCCGGCCGGCCGCGCGGGCGGTCAGCTGCACCTGGGCGGAGCGTTCCATGGACAGGAACCACCAGGCGGCGGCGTCCACCGAGTCGCCGACGGTCAGCAGTCCGTGGTTGCGCAGCACCAGTGCCTTGCGGGAGCCCAGCGTCGCCGCGATCCGGCGGCCCTCCTCCGCGTCGACGACGACGCCGGTGTAGGTGTCGTACAGGGCGTGGTCTTCGTAGAAGGCGCAGCTCTCCTGGGTGATGGGGTCCAGCAGTTCGCCGAGGGCCGCCAGGGCCCGGCCGTGCACGGAGTGGCAGTGGGCGACGGCGACCACGTCCGGGCGGGCCGCGTGGACCTGGGCGTGCACGGTGAACGCGGCCTGGTTGACGTGGTGGCCGCCCTCGATGACCTGGCCGTCCTGGTTGGCGAGGACGAGGTCGCCGACGGTGACGTGCTTGAAGGGCATCCCGAAGGGGTTGACCCAGAAGCAGTCGCTGAACTCGGGGTCGCGGGCGGTGATGTGGCCCGAGACGCCGTCCTCGAAGCCGTTCCGGCCGAAGATCCGCAGGGCGCCCGCCAGCCGTTCCTTGCGGTGGCGGCGTTCGTCCTCGACCGACTCGTGCCGGGGCGGCATGGCGAACCGGAGTCTGTCGGTGGGCAGGGGCGGGGGCGGTGTGGGGCCGCGGCCGTGCATGGGTCCTCCGGCGGGGTGATCGGCGTACGGGCGGAAGGTACCCGCGGGCGGCCGGGAATGGCAGCACGGGGGCGTGAAGATGCCGCACTCCCGACCGGGGCCGCCCGCGTACCCGACGGTAGCTGTCCGGTTTCACAACCCGCCGGTAGATGTGCCGTTACACCCCGGCGGTGGATGTCCCGTTGCACACCCCGGCGGTGAGCGTCCGGTTTCACACCCGGGCGAAGATGTCCGGTTTCATACCTGACAAGACGTGTCCGGTTTCCGCGCCAGACTCACCGGCATGGCTATGAACTGGGCGGCTCTCACCGCGACGGAACCCGAACTGGCCGGCCTCGCCGGGGAGCGTTTCGGCGCTTTCCGGCACCACGTCCTCGTCACCCTGCGCCGGGACGGCTCGCCCCGCACCAGCGGCCTGGAGGTGCGATTCCTCCACGGCGAGCTGTGGCTCGGCATGATGCGGGACTCGCTCAAGGCGCTCGACCTGCGGCGGGACCCGCGGTTCGTCCTCCAGTCGAATCCGGGTCCGGACACCTCCCTGGCCGGCGGGGACGTGCGGATCGGCGGCCGTGCGATCGAGGTGGACGACCCGGAGGCGAAGGGCGCGTACGTGAAAGAGGTGGAACCGCCGCAGCCGTTCCACCTCTTCCGCACCGAGCTGACGGAGGTCGTGCGGACCTTCGTCGAGGGCGACCGGTATCTGGTCACCCAGGTCTGGCGGCCCGGAGCGCCGGTGCGCACGCTCAAGCGGACCTGACGGGTGGGACTACTCCCACTCGATGGTGCCCGGCGGCTTGCTGGTCACGTCGAGGACGACGCGGTTGACGTCGCTCACCTCGTTGGTGATCCGGGTGGAGATCCGCGCGAGCACGTCGTAGGGCAGCCGGGACCAGTCGGCCGTCATCGCGTCCTCGCTGGAGACCGGGCGCAGCACGATCGGGTGGCCGTAGGTGCGGCCGTCGCCCTGGACGCCGACGGAGCGCACGTCCGCGAGCAGGACCACCGGGCACTGCCAGATGTCCCGGTCCAGACCGGCCGCGGTCAGTTCCTCGCGGGCGATGGCGTCGGCCTCGCGCAGCAGGTCCAGCCGGTCCTTGGTGACCTCGCCGACGATGCGGATGCCGAGGCCGGGACCCGGGAAGGGCTGGCGCTGGACGATCTCCTCCGGCAGGCCCAGCTCCTGGCCGACCATGCGGACCTCGTCCTTGAACAGCTTGCGCAGCGGCTCGATGAGCTGGAACTCGAGGTCCTCGGGCAGACCGCCCACGTTGTGGTGCGACTTGATGTTGGCGGTGCCGGTGCCGCCGCCGGACTCGACGACGTCCGGGTAGAGCGTGCCCTGGACCAGGAACTCGACCGCCGGGCCCTCGTCCGCGATGATCTCGGCCTGGGCCTGCTCGAAGACCCGGATGAACTCGCGGCCGATGATCTTCCGCTTCTCCTCGGGGTCCGAGACGCCCTTGAGGGCGGTGAGGAAGCGCTCCTCGGCGTCGACGACCTTCAGCTGGACGCCGGTCGCGGCGACGAAGTCCTTCTCGACCTGCTCGGTCTCGCCCTTGCGCATCAGGCCGTGGTCGACGTAGACGCAGGTCAGCTGGGAGCCGATGGCCTTCTGGACGAGGGCGGCGGCGACCGCGGAGTCCACGCCTCCGGACAGGCCGCAGATGGCGCGCTTGTCGCCGACCTGCGCGCGGATGGCGGCGACCTGCTCCTCGATCACGTTGCCGGTGGTCCAGGACGGGGTCAGGCCCGCACCGCGGTACAGGAAGTGCTCCAGGACCTGCTGGCCGTGCGTGGAGTGCATGACCTCGGGGTGGTACTGGACGCCGTAGAGCTTCTTGTCGTCGTTCTCGAACGCGGCGACCGGGACGACGTCCGTGGCGGCCGTGACGGTGAAGCCCTCGGGGGCGGCGGAGCAGGCGTCGCCGTGCGACATCCACACGGCCTGCTCGGCCGGGGTGCCCTCGAAGAGGGTGGAGGACGGCTTGGAGACGGCGAGATCGGTGCGGCCGTACTCACGCGCGCCGGAGTTGTCGACGGTGCCGCCGAGGACCTGCGCCATCAGCTGGAAGCCGTAGCACATGCCGAAGACGGGGACGCCGGCCTCGAAGAGCTCGCGGTCCAGGCGGGGGGCGCCCTCTTCGTACACCGACGAGGGGCCGCCGGAGAGGATGATCGCCGCCGGGTTCTTGGCGAGCATCTCCGCGACCGGCATGGTGCTCGGCACGATCTCGCTGTAGACCCGGGCCTCGCGGACGCGACGGGCGATGAGCTGGGCGTACTGCGCGCCGAAGTCGACGACCAGAACGGTGTCGGGGGCGGCGGCAGCGGGAGTCGCTGATGACACGGGGTGCCTTCCGGCGGTGGGGCGGGTCGTTGTACCTGCGATTCTACCGAGACGGCGGCGGGACCCGCCCCGTGCTCCGGCCCACCCGCCCCGCGAGGCCCGTCCCAGCATCCGAACCGCCTTGGACACCCGCGCCCGCCACGGCATACTGGTCCCATGCTCTCGCACGCGACGACCTTCGTCTTTACCTATGGCACCCGGCCCGCCGGCTGCCATGGTCGTGCCGCTTGAGCTACTGACAAGCGACTTCCCAGGCGCCCCGGGCCGACAAGGCCCGGGGCGCCTGGCGTTCTCCCGGTCCTTGCGCCCCGGGGCACCGCACCCGCCTTCCAGTGAGGAGCCCGCGAGATGACCGCCCCCGCAGCAGAGAAGACCGGCACGCGCGCCACCGCAGCACAGAACACCGGCACGGCCGCCGGCACAGCGGAGAAGACCGGTACGGCCGCCACCGCGGCGAACCACACCGACACGGCCACCACCGCGGCGGAGCGGACCGGCGCCCGCACCGAGGAGGCCGTGAGCGTCATCACGGACGCCCGTGAACGCATCGACACGCTCGACGACCGGATCCTGGGCCTGGTCCAGGAACGGATGGCCGTGTCGGCCGTCGTCCAGGAGGCCCGGATCGGTTCGGGCGGCAGGCGCGTGAACCTCTCCCGCGAGATGGAGGTCCTCGGCCGCTACCGTGACGCCCTCGGCAGGCCCGGCACGGCCCTGGCGATGACCCTGCTGGAGCTGTGCCGCGGCAAGATCTGACCCCCCGCGGCCGCGCATCTCCCCCGCCCCGGCCCCGGACCGGTCTCACCCGTACGGGCCCCTCACCCGTGCGGCGCGTGACCGTCGCGGGCGGCGCGTCGTTGGTCGGGATGGCCGTGCCAGCCAGGGACGCGCCCGGGAGAACCACGCGTGGCTCTCCGGAGCGGTGAGACGTGCGGATCGTGCCGTGCGTCGTGGGACCCCGCTCCAGGGAAGTGGCCGGACGGCAGGGGACAGCAGCCCGGTCACCAGGTGACGGCCGGCTCCGGGGACGCCCGGGGCCGGCCGCGCTCACGTGTGTGATACACGTCACATGAGAATCCTGTGAAAGACCGCGCAACCATTCACAGGGGCCCCGGGTCACATCAGCGGAACCAACGGCCACACCCGCGCCCCACAGCGGAGGCCTCCCGCAACCTCCGTACCGCTCCGCCGCGGTACGCCGGACTCCCCGAGGTCTTCATGAAGCTTCGCCGTGCCATGGCCGCAGTGGCCGCGACGGCCGCGATAGCCCCGCTGGCACTGCTGTCGGCTCCCGCCGCGTTCGCCGAGGAGCCGGCCGGCACCCAGACGAGCGCCTCGGCGCCCGCCTCCAGCCCCGAGTCCACTCCGCCCGGCGCCCCGGAGTCGACACCGGCCGGCGCCACGCCCGAGTCCACCCCGCCCTCCGACGCGGCGGGGACCACCACCCCGTCGACCGGCGCCTCCGGCACGACGACACCGGCCGCCACCGCTTCCGCCCCGGCATCGTCCGCGGCCTCCGCGTCCGCGTCCGTCTCCGCCTCGGCCAGCGGGCCCGCCGAGCCGTCCGAGGAGCCGTCGCCGTGCGCCACGGACGACGTGGACAGCGACTCCCAGCTGACGATCGCGGTCTCCGGCCTGCCCGGGAAGATCGTCGCGGGCAGCGGCTGGCACACCTTCAAGCTGACCGCGGCCAACCACGGCGACCGGTCCCTCGGCCAGGTGCAGTGGCTCGCGCTCATCGACAACGACTCGATGAGCGAGAACGAGAAGGACTGGCTGAGCACCTACGCGCTGCTGGAGTACCTCGACCCCGCCACCAAGAAGTGGGAGTCCCTCGCGGACGAGATCGGCGGCGGCATCTACTTCGGCGAGACGCCGCTCGGCCCCAGGCAGACGGTCGACATCGACCTGCGCGTCAACATCACGGCGAAGGCCCCGGCGGGCGCCGGCTACACCGTGGGCCTCGGCGGTTACGTCGACCAGGAGAAGAACTGCGTCCACAACGCGTTCGACTACTACACCTTCACCGTCCTGAGGCCCGGCAGTTCCAACGACGACCCCGGCCACGCCGAGCCCGCGGGCGGTGCCGAGCCGGCCGGCGGCAAGCGGCCGCAGGGCGGTGCCGAGGAGATCCCGCCCACCGGCAGGCTCGCCGCGACGGGCTCCAGCTCGATGGTGCCGGCCCTCGGTCTCGTCGGCGGCATCGCGGTCGTCGCCGGCGCCGGCGCGCTGGTCGCGGTGCGGCGCCGCAAGGGCGGTGCGGACGCGTAACGCGATCCGTCACCCCACAGGACGAGAAGGACCTGCGCCAGGAGGGGGGCGCGGGTCCTTCTTCACTTCCCTCCGCTGTTGTTACTTCTGGTCCTTCCGGTGCTGCTCCTTCGGCGGTACCGCCGGTATGCCGAGGAACGGCAGGCGCAGCGCGCCGAACGCGTCCGCCGGAACCACCGGGTCGCGGGGCTCCACCGGCTTCAGCCGCTCGTAGGTGGCGCCCTGCGCCGGGCGCGGGTCCGTCTCGCCCTTGTTCGGCCAGTACGACATCGCCCGCTCGGCCTGCGCGGTGATGGTCAGCGAGGGGTTCACACCCAGGTTCGCGGAGACCGCCGCGCCGTCGACGACGGAGATGCCGGGATGGCCGTAGAGGCGGTGGTACGGGTCGATGACGCCGGTCTCGGGCGAGTCGCCGATCGGGCAGCCGCCGAGGAAGTGCGCGGTGAGCGGGGTACCCATGAGCTCGCCCACGTTGGACCCTGCGAAGCCGTTGATCTCCGCGGCGAGCGCGGAAGCGCCCTCGGTGGCGGCCCTGATCTGCTTGGGATTGGGCGCGCCGTGGCCCTGGCGGGCCGTGAGCAGGCCCTTGCCGACGCCGTCCGGTTTCAGGTACGTCGTCAGGGAGTTGTCCAGGGACTGCATCACCAGGCCGATGATCGTACGCTCCGACCAGCGCCGGTTGGACAGGGACCGCAGGACGAGCACCGGGTGGCGGGCGGCGTTCGCCAGCCAGGCCGCGACCCTGGACCCGCCGTCCGCGAACGGCACCTGGAGGATCGACAGTCCGCCCATCGAGTTGGAACCCCTGCCGTAGCGGACCGGCTCGATGTGGGTGTTCTCGTCGGGGTGGACGGAGGACGTGATGGCGACGCCGCGGGTGAAGTCGGCCCGGGGCCGGCCGGTCGCCGCCCGGTAGCGCCGGTCGTCGGTCTGCGCGCCCACCAGCGCCTCGGAGTTGGTGCGGGTCAGCTCGCCGAGCCGGTCCGAGAGGTGGGGCAGCTGGCGGCCGGCCTTCATGCGGTGCAGCAGGGTCTGGGTGCCGTAGGTGCCGGCGGCCAGGACCACCCGCCGGGCGGTGAGGACGCGGCCGGCGCCCTTCTTCCTGTCGTCGGTCGGCAGCGTGGCGACCGCGTAGCCGCCGCGGGAGTCGTCGGTGACCGACACGACCGTCGTCATGGGGTGGACCACCGCGCCCGCCTTCTCGGCGAGGTGCAGGTAGTTCTCGTTGAGGGTGTTCTTCGCGCCGTGCCGGCAGCCGGTCATGCACTCGCCGCACTCGGTGCAGGCCCGGCGGTCCGGTCCGGCCCCGCCGAAGTACGGGTCGGTGACCCGCCGGCCCGGCTGGGCCTTCGCCTTGCCGTCGGCGTCCTCGCCGTCCCCGAAGAACACCCCGACCGGCGCCATGTGGAAGGTGTCGCCGACGCCCATGCGCTGCGCCGCCGCCTTCAGGTGCACGTCGGAGGGGGTCATCGTCGGGTTGAGCCGGACACCGAGCATGCGCTTGGCCTGGTCGTAGTACGGGGCGAGTTCCTCCTCCCAGTCGGTGATGTGCCGCCACTGCGGGTCGTCGAAGAAGGGCTTCGGCGGTACGTAGAGGGTGTTGGCGTAGTTGAGGGAGCCGCCGCCGACCCCCGCGCCGGCCAACACCATGACGTTGCCCAGCAGGTGGATGCGCTGGATGCCGTACATGCCGAGCTTGGGGGCCCACAGGTAGTTCTTCAGGTCCCAGGAGTTCTTCGGCAGGCTCTCGCGGGTGAAGCGGCGGCCCGCCTCCAGGACGCCGACACGGTAGCCCTTCTCGGTCAGGCGCAGCGCGGTGACGGAGCCGCCGAAGCCGGAGCCGACGACGATCACGTCGTAGTCGTACGCCGTGTCGTCGCCGTACGCCGTACCTTCCCTGTGCGCCGTACCGTCCCTGCGCGCCGTACCGTCCTGCTCTCGGGCAGAGTTCTCCTGCGACACATGCGCTCCTCGTCGAGAACGGGTGTGGTCTAACGGAACCTGAGTGCCTTCAGCGCCTTCAGGCTCCGGTTCATGAACGCCGCGTACTTCTCGTCGTCCATGCCGAGCGACGGCGCCATGGGCAGCAGCCGCTGGTGGGCGATCGTCTGGGCCTCGGTGTACTTGAGGATGCCCTCGGAGCCGTGCCGGCGGCCGAGACCGGAGTCCTTCATGCCGCCCATCGGCGACTGGACACTGCCGTAGGCGGGCGCGTAGCCCTCGTTCAGGTTGACCGTGCCGGTGCGCAGCCGGGCGGCGATCGCGCGGCCCCGCCGGGCGTCCTGCGTCCACACGGACGAGTTCAGGCCGTACGGCGTGGAGTTGGCGCGCTCGACCGCCTCGTCGTCGTTCGCGAAGCGGTAGACGGAGACGACCGGGCCGAAGGTCTCCTCCGTGCACACGGCCATAGGGGTCTCGACGCCGTCGAGGACGGTCGGCTCGAAGAAGTACGGGCCGATGTCGGGGCGGGCGACGCCACCGGCCAGTACCCGGGCGCCCTTGGCGACGGCCTCCTCCACGTGCCGGGTGACGGTCTCCAGCTGGCGCTCGCCGACGAGGGAGCCCATGTCGGCGCCGTACGCGAGCGAGGTGCCCAGCCGCATCGCCTTCGTACGGGCGGCGAAGCGCTCCAGGAACGCGTCGGCGACGGCCTCGTGGACGTACAGCCGCTCGATGGAGATGCACAGCTGCCCGGCGGAGGAGAAGCAGGCCCGGACCGCGCCGGCCGCCGCCTTGTCGAGGTCGGCGTCCTGAAGGACCAGCATGGCGTTCTTGCCGCCGAGTTCGAGGGAGACGCCGACCAGACGTGCGGCGGCGCCCTGGGCGACCTCGCGGCCGGTGCGGGTGGAACCGGTGAAGGAGACGTAGTCGGCGTGCTGGACGACCGCCGGGCCGACGACCGGGCCCTCGCCGATGACGACCTGGAACACCTCGGCGGGCAGCCCGGCCTCGATGAGCAGGTCACGGGCCCACAGCGCGGTCAGGCAGGTCTCCGTGTCCGGCTTCATGACCACCGCGTTGCCCGCGGCGAAGGCGGGCAGCGCGTCGCCGACGGACAGCTCCAGCGGGTAGTTCCACGGAGCGATCTGGCCGACGACACCGCGCGGGTGGCGCAGTTCGGTGACCTTGGTCAGGGCCGGGATGGCCCCGGTGTGCCGCTTCGGGCGCAGGTACGCGGCGGCACGGCGGCCGTAGTGCCGGGCGGCGACGGCGACGGCCTGCACCTCCTCGTGGGCGTGCAGACGGGCCTTGCCGGTCTCCAGCTGGATCAGGTCGAGCACCTCGGCCTGGCGGGCGAGCACCAGGTCGTGGAAGCGGAGCAGGACGGCGGCGCGCTGCCGTACCGGCGTCCGCGCCCACGCGTCCTGCGCGGCCCGCGCCCGCTCGAAGGCGAGGGCGACGTCCTCGGGGGTGGACTCGGGCAGGTCGGCCAGCTTCTCACCGGTGAACGGGGTGTGGTTGGCGGTCCGGCCGGAGCCGGCGACGCCCTTGGTGAGCCGGGCGACCAGCTCGGGCGTCACCACGTCGGCGGCGGTACGGGCGCCCGCGGGGGCGGGGGCCAGAGGATTCGTGCCGGTCTGTGCCGGGGCCTGCGCGTCCGTCATGCAGCGCAGCGTATGACGGAGCCGGAGGTTTGTGTACCCGTCGGTAACGGGGATTCACCGACCGCACACATACCGCCAGCGATCACTGGCAACGAATGCGCTGATCAGGTGGTCCGCAGACCGGTCGGCAGCCGCCGCCCGCCCGCACCGGCGAGCGGGGGCACGACGGGCGTGGGGCGGGGGCGCGACGGGCGGGACGGTACGCGCGGGGCGGGGCGGGGCGGAGGTGGCGGGCGTGGAACCAGCCGGAGGTGGTGTGTGCGGGGCGGGGCGGTGGCGGAAGTGGCATGTGTGGGCTCGTCGTTCGTGTTCACGGGCGGTCGGTGGCGAAGCGGGAAACCCTGTGGCTCAGCCGGTCCCGAACGTGTCGACGGCGACGTCGAAGTACTCCTTGGCCTCACGCACCTTGCCGACCGGCGCCGACAGCCACACGTCGTACATCCGCCCGTCCTGCTCCCAGCACAGGTCGTAGGTGTGCCGGGCGCCCTCCGCCGCGCTGAAACCGTCCCACGCGAACTCCCAGAGGGCGGCGGGGTGTCCGCCGTGCGTGGTGGCGGTGACCTGCCCGTCGTGGTAGCCGGGGTTGGTGTGGGGCCCGGCGGCGTCCGCGCGCCGCATCACCGCGAGCGGGCCGCCGCCTTCCGGGCCGGCCGCCTTGATGCCGAGGCGGAAGGTCTCCCCCGGTGACAGGTAGAAGGTCCGCACGCCCTGCGGTGAGCGCGCGAAACCGTCGGGTACGGCGACCGAGAAGCCGGCCGGGTCCTGCGCCAGGTGGTAGCCGGAGGGTGCGGTGGCGGCGTCGGCGACGCCCGTCACGGGCCGGGTCCGGGCGGGCCTGGAGGACGGGCGGGCCGACGCGGCCGGTGAACGGGGCGACGCGGCCGGCGACCGGGGCGACGCCGAGGCGCCGGGGCCGCCCGGCGTGCCCGCCGGGGCCCCGCCCGAAGCGCTCGTGCCGCGCTCCGGGGCCGGACTGACCGGTGAACCCCCGCCGTGCGGGCCGCCGTTCATCAGCAGCGCCGCCGCCGACACCCCGGCCCCCGCCATGGCGGCCACCAGCAGCGCGGCGATCAGCACCCCCCGGGTGGAGAACCGGGCAGGCGGCTGCGGCCCGTCGGCGGCCGGGCCGGGCACAGCGCCCCCTGGGGCGGGCACCGCGCCCGCAGCGGCCGGCTGCGGTTGCGGCAGTTGCTGCGGCCGCGCAGGCGTGCGCCCTGACGGGGAGGGACGGGACGAGGCCCCATCGGCGGGCCCGGTCCGACCGCCCGGGCCGGCCGACCGGGAGGACCGCGCGGACCGCCGGGGGCGCGGCGGCCGGGGCGACCGGGGAGGCCGCGGCGCCGGGTGCGGCGACCGGAGCCCGCTGCGCCGCGTCGGCGCGGAACCGCCCGACGGCTGGGGCGTACGGCCCGAGTCGAGGAAGGCGCGCAGCATCCGCTCCGCCTCCGCCGCCTCCAGCCGCCGTTGCGGATCGCGTTCGAGGAGCCCGTGCACGACGGGGAGGATCGGCCCGGCCTGCGCGGGCGGCCGGATCTCGTCGAAGACGACCGCGTGCAGGATCCCGCCCAGCGAGTCGCGCCGGAAGGGCGAGGCGCCGCTCAGCGCCGTGCACAGCAGCGCGCCGAGCGACCAGAGGTCGGCCTGCGGGCCCGCGCCCGCCCCGGACATCCGTTCGGGCGCGGTGTACTCCGGGGAGCCGACGAAGGCGCCGGTCTCGGTGAGCGTGGTGGCGCCCGCCACCTGGGCGATGCCGAAGTCGGTGAGGACGGCCCGGCCGGTACCGGACTCCAGCAGGACGTTCGCCGGTTTGATGTCGCGGTGCAGCACCCCGGCGGCGTGCGCCGCGCGCAGCGCGCCCAGCAGGGCGATCCCGACGCGGGCGGCCTCGACGGCGTCCAGCGGCCCGTCCGAGGCGATCCGGCCGGCGAGCGAGCCGCCCTCGATCAACTCCATGACGATGTACGGCCGTCCGTCCTGTTCCACGATGTCGTGGACGACGATGACGTTCGGATGCCGCAACTGGGCGACCGCGCGCGCCTCCCGCAGCGTACGGTCGCGCAGGTGCCGGGCCTCGTCGTCGGACAGGGTCTCGTCGAAGGCGAGTTCCTTGACGGCGACGGCCCGGTCGAGCAACTGGTCGGTCGCCCGCCACACCACTCCCATGCCCCCGCGCCCGATCCGCGCCACCAGGCGGTAACGGCCCGCGATCACACGGCAGTCGTCCCCCTCGGTCCCCATACGCCCCATCATGCCGCATCGGACGGTCCCCTTCCGGGGCGCCGACCGGCCAAGAGGGGGGCCTGATCAGGCCTTCGTGTCCGGCCGACGGGGTCAGGGGGTCCCGGGCCGCCAGCTCTGCAGCACCGACTTGAACTGTTTGCGCGTGGTCGCCCAGGACGCCTCGGGCGAGGACATGTAGATCGCGTACTCGACACCGTCGCGGGAGAAGTACGTCTCCTCGATGGCGTGCCGCGGGCCCGGGTAGGGCGTGTCCTTGGGCAGCGCCGTCCAGGTGTACTCCCACAGGGAACCCGGGCGGTCGCGGAAGGTCTCGGCCCGCAGCGACACCCGGTGGTAGTCGACCAGGCGCTTCAACTGGGCTTCCAGGTCCATCTGGTGGTCGTGCGCGCTGCTGAACTGCGGCGCGTCGGAGACGGCGATGCGCACGAAGTGCTTGCCGCCGTCGGGCGTGTAGTCGACCTGGCGCAGCGCGCTGTTGGACACCACGCGCTGCCAGTTCGGACCGGGCAGGCCGATACTGAAGCCGTACGGGTCCTTCACGCGCGTCCAGCCCGCCGGGAGGCTGTCCGCCGTACCGGTCTTGCCGGACTTCCCCGTCCTCGTGGGGCTCGGCCGGGAGGACCCCGGGGGAGGCGCGACCGTGGAGGCGGAGCTGCCGGAACCCTGGCCGGTGCCCGGCCCCCACTCCTGCAACGCCACGGCGGTGCCGCCGCCGACGACCGCGGCGAGGACCACCACGAGGGCGACGTTGCGCAGCCGGCGGCGCCGGGACGGCACGCCGCCGCCTCCCGTCCCCTGCGCGGCCCCGACGGTGGTCGGCCCGGTCGTCGGGTGGTGCGGCGCCCCGGCCGGGGCGCCGGCCTGGCCGTGCGCGGCGGTGTTGCCCGGGCCGTAGGGCGCGGTGCCGCCGCCCGGTGCCGTGCCGGGGTGCGTGCCGGTCCCGAAGGGGGCGCCCGCGAACCGGCCATCGGCCGTCGCGGGGTGGCCGCTCACGCCGTGCTGCCCGGCCGTCCCGTACTGCCCGGCGGCCGTCCCGTGCTGCCCGGTCGTCCCCTGCTGCCCGGAGGCGGTGCCGAACGGCCCGGTGGTGCCGTGCTGCCCGGTCGTGCCGTGCTGTCCGGTCGTCCCGTGCTGCGCAGAGCCCGTACCGAACGGCCCGGTCGTCCCGTGCTGCCCGGTCGTGCCGTCCTGTCCGGTCGTCCCGTGCGACCCCGTCCCCGGCTGGTAGGCGGTCTGCTGGGAGGTCGGGACGTACACCTGCGCGTGGCTCGGCCGCCGCCCCTCCGCGGCCTCCGCGAGCATCAGCTCGGCCGCCGCCGCGTCCGGGCGCTCGGCCGGGTCCTTGCGCAGCAGTGCGGAGATGACCGGCGTGAGCGGGCCGGCGTGGGACGTCTCGCGGGGTTCCTCGTCGACGACCGCCTGCATGGTGGTCAGCGGGGAGGTGCGGCGGAACGGCGACAGGCCCTCCACCGCCGTGTACAGCGTGGCGCCCAGCGCCCACAGGTCGGAGGCCGGGCCCGGGTCGTGGCCGCGGACCCGCTCGGGAGCGAGGTAGTCGACCGACCCGACGACCTCGCCGGTGCGGGTGATGGTGGTGTCGCCCTCGATCTGGGCGATGCCGAAGTCGGTGAGCAGGACCCGGCCGTCCTGGGAGAGCAGGACGTTGCCGGGCTTGACGTCACGGTGCAGGACCCCGGCCGCGTGCGCGGCGCACAGGGCGCGCAGCACCCACAGCCCGACACGGGCGGCCTCGGCCGGTTCCAGCCTGCCCTGCTCCTTGACCGCGTCCGCCAGCGACTGGCCCTCGACCAGTTCCATCACGATCCACGGGCGGCCGTCGTGTTCGAGCACGTCGTGCACGGTGACCACGGCGGAGTGGTTGATCCGTGCCGCCGCGCGTGCCTCGGCCCGGGTGCGTGCCAGGAGGACCGCCTGATCGCTCTCCGAGACGTAGAGCGCGGCGGTCAACTCCTTTATCGCCACGGCCCGGTGCAGCACCTCGTCGTGCGCGCGCCAGACCCGGCCCATGCCGCCGCTGCCGATGGAGTCGGCGAGCCGGTAGCGTCCGGCGAGCAGCTGGCCCTGCATCTGATTCACGTTTCCCCGCAATGTTCTTGACAGGGCCAGCGTAGGGACCGGTCCTCCGGCAGGGAACCGGCGGGGGTACCAAGAAACCGCACTGTGACAGTTGTCGCTTCCCGGGGTTGACGGGAATCAACGGGGCTGCTGGGGTTCACCCGGTGTACCGGTACGTGGCCGACGCCTGTTCGTACAACTTGCTCACCTGGTCCCGCTGGGACTCCGGGCCCCGCACCTGCACGACGTGGTAGCGGCCGCCGAGGAGCAGGGCGAGGTTGCGCACGAACAGCTGCCGCCCGCCCGCGCCGCTCCAGGTGAACTGCCCCTCGGCCATGGTCTTCCCGCCCACCTGGATGGTCCGCATCCCGGACGAGGTGGCCCAGCTGGAGTCGCGGTACCCCTGGAGTTCGCGTTCCGTCTCCCGCTGGTAGGCCATCGGGTCGCTGCCGAACCGGGCCGCGCTGTCCCGTCCCGGCACCACGATCAGCTCGAAGTCGCCGTGGGAGTACACCACCTGGCCCAGGCTGTTCTTCGGGGTACGGCTCCAGCCGCCGGCGACGGCTATCCGGAACCCGGCGGGGTCCTTGCGCAGCGTGAAACCGCGGGGCACGCCCGCGCCGGTCGTCTGCGTCTCGGCCGAACCCGCCGATCCAGAGGGGCCGCTGCCGCTGTCCGCGGTGCTCCCGCCGCCCCCGGGGGCGCCGCTCGCGTCCGAGCCGCCCGAGGACTTGGGGACCGGGCTCGCCCCGCCCGCGGCAGCCGTGCGGTCGCCGCCGGGTGTCCCGCCGTTCCCGGACCGGTCGGTCTTCGGCATGAACAGCATCGCGTACGCCACCGCCGCGGCCAGCAGGACCAGCACCAGCACAAGCAGCAACCGTCCCAGGCTGCGCGGCGAACGCACCTCCTGACCGGCCCGCTTGTGCCGCCCGTGGTGGGCGGGCAGCCCGGCCCGCCGCCTGCGCACCAGCTCGCCGCGGCGCCGCACGATCGGCAGCCGGGCCGGGTCGGCGGGCGGCGCGGACACGACGTGCGCCCCGGCCTCCGGCTCGGGCGCGGAGCGCACCAGCGAGCGCAGCCAGCCGCCCAGTTCCTCGAAGTCGAGCCGTTCGGTCGGGTCCTGACGCAGCAGCGACTCCACCACCGGACGGAGCGCACCGCACTCCTCCGCGAAGGCGGGCGGCTCGGCGCACACCATCTGCACCAGTTCGGCGGTCGACTCCTCCGGATAGGGAGCGTGCCCCTGCACGGCCCGGAAGAGCAACGCGCCCAGCGCCCACAGGTCGGTGGCGGGGCCGATCGGCGCGGCCAGCTGCCAGTTGGCGTGCACCGGCCCGGCCTGCTCGGGCGCCCAGCGCTCGGTCACCGGGCCCACCACGGTCATCCGCGCCTGCCGCGCCCGCTCGGCGGCCAGCGCCGTCCCGGGCCCGCGCCGCGCGACCGCGCCCGCGCCCGCGGGGGGAGCGTCCCACGGGGCGGCGGGGTACGGCTCCAAGAAATGGTCTGCACCGTCTGCACCGTCGGAACCGGCCGGTGGGAGGGCCGTACGCCCCTGGTCACCGCCCTCGGTGCGCCACCCGTCCTCGGTGCGCCCGGCCCCTTCGGACTGCGCCGCGCCACCGGGGGCGCCGGGGCGCCCGGAGCCGTCGGGGTGCTCGGCGGGTGCGGGGGTGCCGCCGGGGGCCTGCCGTTGCGCGAGACCGCTCCAGGAGGCGCGCACGCCATAGGGGT
This sequence comes from Streptomyces sp. NPDC056160, assembly GCF_042268205.1. Lineage (NCBI taxonomy): Bacteria > Bacillati > Actinomycetota > Actinomycetes > Kitasatosporales > Streptomycetaceae > Streptomyces > Streptomyces sp. NPDC056160. The sequence goes on along the minus strand of NZ_JBHJUW010000066.1, from coordinate 342 downwards.
CGGCGATCTGGCCGGGTGGTGCGTCGCGGCCCTCGTCCTCGGCGGGCGGCCGGGCGCCGGGCAGGGCGGCGCGTGTGCTCTGCTGCGCCTCCTGCACGCGGGCCGCCGCCCGCGCGCCCGCGCGGTACGCGGCGATCGCCCCGGCGCGCGCCGCCCGGATGTCGTCCCCGGTCTCCGGCGTACGCCGGACGAGTGCTCCCGCGGCTCCCGCCGCCCCCGCGCCGCTCGCCGAACCGCCGCCGGGCAGCGGCAGCGCACCGGCCGCCCGCGCCTCGATCGCTGCCCGCCGCGCCGCTTCGGGGTCCGCGGCGGCGGAACCCGCCCCTCCCGCCGGTCCACCGG